>JACQEP010000017.1 GCA_016200485.1 Gammaproteobacteria bacterium | reverse complement strand
TAGGGCGGGAGGCCAATCTACAGCACAGGCTCTGGTTAAAAACCAGTCCTCAGGAGCGGACGGCCTTCCCGGTGAAGCGTGTAATCTTACTTAACCTCCTCAACAACATTTTCATTAAAATCGATCATACAAGGATGCGGTTCACTGCGTTCACCACATCCTACAAGAACTAAAGCGGCGTCAAATCCAGTAGGGTGCGCTATGCGCACGCGGGCGATCTCCTCGATTCCGCTTGCGCCACATCGAGGCTACATTTGATTGGTTTTCTTAGTGTCCTCGGCGCCTTGGCCGTTAAACAGATTTTTTCTTCTTCGCCCGCGGATGGGCGCGATCGTACAATTCGCCAGGTGCTGAAAATCCATATGCGTATAAATCTGCGTCGTGCTGATGTCGGCGTGGCTGAGCAGTTCCTGCACGGCGCGCATGTCGCCGGAGGATTCGAGCAGGTGGCTGGCGAAGGAGTGGCGCAGCATGTGCGGATGGAGGTGGGTATCGATGCCTTGTTTGATGACTCAGTGTTTAGCCGTCGTTAGCATGTCGCATGCTTCGGTTGATATTTGCTTAGTTAATATTGGTGTGAGGTTAATCTAAAAACTTGTCTTTTGTGTTGCAGCATTTATGCGACCCGGCTTCACGAATTAATCGCTTGGCTTCGCCGATCACGATGGATAAACCAAGATTTGCCTCCCCTTCCAGGTTCAGTACATCATGGTGCATCAGAACTTGATCGGCGAGTGCCAGCAAGGCGCTGGCGTGCGCCAGAGAGTCCTGTCGTTCATTTTCAGATATCGTCATTGGGTCATAATGTGTCATATCTTATCTCTTGAAAATTAGATGATGTCTTGACAGCAAACAGGGCAACGGAGCGCGTTCCTAATAGTTGCATGTTGATATGAAAATCATTCAATCCTTGTCAGCTTTTGGTCCTCATAATTCTCGATCATATATTTGATATTAAAGGCCCAGGCGATTCTGTTCATGATGTTCATGCAAACCATTCCGCCATCCCGAAATTTTGCCAGGTAGGCCCGGCTGACATTTATTCGGGCCGATAATTTATTGATAGAATCTATCCCATCCTCCCGATCATGAATCCTTATTAACTCGTTGCGAAGAAGTTCAGCCAATGCTTCCATGCCGATTGCATCGTACTGTGGAATTTGATCAGGGACGTCTTTCGATCGCGACTGGAGCTGCATGGTTGGGCTGGACATATAATTTGCTCCTTAGTTTACTTTGTTTCGGTTGTCACTATTGTGACAATAGTCTCTTTTAACTTATGGAATGTCAATGCAAAACAATTCAATGTCGCGGCGGGCTCTTGCCCGCCGCGTAATTTCATCACGGTGATAGAGGTCTTTTAGTAACGGAAAAATAATAATATTCGAATATTGTTCCATTCTTTTACGCCGACCTGGCCTTGCCATTCTGTGGGTACCCGTACTGTCTGGAATAAAGAGTCCCATAATGTGATCGTGGCATAATTCCAGCGATGAAGATTTCGTTGATGGTGGATAAGATGTTGTTCAGGAAGCTGAATTACGTATCCTAACCAGCGTAGCCGCTGCGGTGTATTAATATTGGAATGATGATAAAGTTCGAACATTGATTCGACTATTAAGACACAAATCAGCACTTCTCCGGTCATGCCCAGGCACTTGCCCACTAATAGGGCAACAATGGAATCCATCACCAGTTCAACCGGATGGCGCCAGAAGGTGACAAAGGTTTCCATATGCGCGGGAGCATGGTGCATGTAATGCACATAGTGCCAAAGAAATTTAGAGGTATGACGGATACGGTGATACCAGTAGGCAATAAATGAATAAACAAAATACCCAACAAGCACTTGGTATGTAAAAGACAAATTTTGCATCGGCTGCCAAAGTGCTGGGATATCAGTCCAGATTGTCAATAATCCCGCTAGCCATGCAGCCGAAAAAGTTTGAATTACAAACCAATATCGGTACCAATCTTTAGCGATTGGAAACTTTCGGGCCGGATTAAGGTGTTCCAGTATGAGTAATCCAATAAAAATCGCAACTTCAAAAATACATAACTCAAACATTCTATCTCTCCTTGGCATATGAAAAATGCAAAACGACTGAGCAGCTATACAAGGAGTAGTGATTGATCCTCCTTATGGTTCAGTCATATGTAAGAGCGGATGTTTGTTGTCTTGGCCTTAGGTTTTTTGGAAAAATTTTGAGAGAAATTAGAGATTGCATGTGCTTGATAAGCTGTGAAGCTGGTTCTTTGAACAAGCGAATCTGATAATTCTTGTTGTTTGTGTTATCTGATGTTGCGAGCTTGAAACATTAGGGGCTCATATCAGCCGCGCATGGCTATCCTGATCGAGGATGGGGTGAAATGATGTCCCGCGCAGCGCTAATGATTCATCGTTCGAAGCGGAGGCATCCATACCATTAACCATATAATTATGGTTGAATATTTTCTTGGCGCCCTTCGTGCCTTGGCGGTTCAGACGCTTATCAAGACTTTACTTTTTCTTCTTCGCCCGCGGATGGGCGTGATCGTAAACATTCGCCAGGTGTTGAAAATCCATATGGGTATAAATCTGCGTGGTGCTGATGTCGGCATGGCCGAGCAGTTCCTGCACGGCGCGCAAGTCGCCGGAGGATTCGAGCAGGTGGCTGGCGAAGGAGTGGCGCAGCATGTGCGGATGGAGGTGGGTGTCGATGCCTTGTTTGATGGCCCACTGTTTAAGTCGTAGCTGGATGCTGCGCGGTGACAGGCGCTTGCCCTGGCGATTGATGAACACCGCTGTTTCATCGGCCACCGCAAGCTCGTGCCGCGTGCTGAGCCAGTTTTGTAATGCGGTAACCGCGTAACGGCCGACCGGCACCACGCGCACCTTGGCGCCTTTGCCGGTGACGCGCACCAGTTGGTCGCTAAAGTCGATGTCATTCAGATTGAGATTGACGAGTTCGCTCAAGCGCAAGCCGGAGGAATAAAGCAATTCCATCATCGCCAGATCGCGCTGACTGAGCGGATCCTCGGCCTTGATTTCCAGCAAACGGCCGACGCGGTCGACGTCCAATGCCTTAGGTAATGTTTTCTGTTGCTTGGGGGCGCTGACGGTGGTGGCGGGATTAAGATCAACCTGGTCTTCGCGCAACAGGTAGCGATAAAAGCTGCGAATGGCCGAGAGTGTGCGTTGCAATGTGCGCCCAGCCAGTGCCTGACGCCGCAGGCTGGCGCTGAAGGCGCGTATGTGATGATCGCGTACTTCGCGCCAGCCGGTGACGGCTTGTTGTTTCAGGAAGGCGTGGAGCTTGTACAAGTCACGCTGGTAATTACTCAGTGTGTGCGGCGAGACGCGTTTCTCATCGCGCAAATAGGCGCTGAAGCGCTCGATGTCGGTATTGGTCTCGCGATCAGGTGCCGCTGAGGTCATCTTTGTGAATGATGTACGGCTTGATGGCGCGGCTGAGGATGTCGCCGAGATGGCTGAGAAACAAGGTGCCCATCTTGGGGTGGAAGCGTTGCGGGTCGCGGCTGCCAATGGCCAACACGCCGAGGTAAGGGCAATCGACGCTGGTGCACAGGTCGCCGCCGAGCGGGATCATGGCGGTGGATTGGATGCTGGTGCCGACGTCGCCGAAGAGATAAAGCAGTTGTTCGGTTTTGAGCTTGCCGCAGATTGGCTTTTCGTGGCTGAGGATATTGCGGTATTCGCTCAGGCGCGGGTCGTTGATCGGCATGAAAATGGTTTGCATCAACTCATTGTCGGAATCGATCTCGACCGCTTCCGGATCGATAAACAGCTTCACCGACATGGCATCGGCCTGAAAATCGCCGCGCAGACTGTCGTCGAGGGCGATGTAGACATCGTTCAGGCTCTGCGCATCCATCAGTGTCGTGGTCAGGCGATGCATGCGTTCGCTGAGGGCGTCGTTGTCGCGGGCGATGCGGACCAGTTCTTCCAGTTGCGCGCGCGTCTTGCGATTCTGTGCGCGCAGGGTAGTGACCTGACGCTCGATCAGTGACACGGCTTCGCCGCACTGATGGGAGAGATCCATTTCGGCCAATAATTCCGGGTGACGCTGAAAGAAGTCGGGATGCAGGTGCAGGTAGTCAGTGATCTCACGCTCGCGATCAGCGTCTTGAATGGTGACGGACGTTGGTTGTTTATTCATATGGTGATAACCCCTTCAAAAACATGAGTCGCTGATCCGGTCATGATGACCGCCTGGCCTTCGCCCGGCCACTGTATCCGCAGTGTACCGCCTCGCAATTCAACGTGCACCACCGAATCGAGCAAATCCCAGCTGTGGCCGACGACGGCAGCGGCGCAAGCACCCGTGCCGCAGGCCAGGGTTTCTCCGGCGCCGCGTTCGTAAACCCGCAACCGGATGTGGCTGCGATCGATGATTTGCATAAATCCGGCGTTAACGCCGCGGGCAAAACGCGGGTGGCGGCTGATCAGTGGCCCTTGCGTCGCAATCGGCGCACGGTCGAGATCGGCAACGCGTTGCACGGCATGTGGATTGCCCATCGATACCGCGCCGATGCTGATCTCGGTGTCGCCCACGGTGAGGGTGTATTGCGCCTGCCGTGCCGGTGCATCGAAGGGTAAGGCGCTGGGTTCGAGATTGGGGACGCCCATATTCACACTGACCTCGCCATCGGCTTCGATGCGCGGATAGATAATGCCGTTGGCGGTTTCGACAGCGATTTCATTTTTATTGCTCAGACCATGGTCGCGCACAAAGCGGGCAAAACAACGGGCGCCGTTACCGCATTGTTCGACTTCGCCGCCGTCGGCATTAAAAATGCGATAGCGGAAATCGACATCGGGGCGTGTGGGCCGTTCCACTAACAGCAACTGATCGCAACCCACACCGAAGTGACGGTCGCTGATCTGGCGCACTTGTTGCGGGGTGAGTTGAACCGGCTGGTTGATGGCGTCAATGACCACGAAGTCATTGCCTAGCCCATGCATTTTGCTGAAATTAAACTGTTGTGTCATTAACAAAGTTTACCACGATCAATTGTTAAAACCACAAAGGGCGCAAAGGAACGCGAAGAAAGCTAAAGGTTTGCCGATACCAGCGGTTTGATGTGAGCTTCAATTTTGTTGTTTTCCTTGGCGACCTTGGCGGTTAACGGCTTTTGACTTGATTCTGGAATTTGGGATTTTTGAACAGCTTATCCGCCGGGATGTAGCTGATGTTGGTGCTCGGTTCCGGCTGGATGGTGGTGTGCTCAATGTCGAAACGATCGTGGAGTAGATGTTGCAGTGTATTAAGCACAGGTTGCCAGTGCTGGATATTCGCGACCATCACATGGGCCGAAAGGGCGATGTTGCCGGAGGAAACGGTCCACACATGCAGGTCGTGCACAGAAGCGACGCCCTCGACGTTGGCCATTGCGGTGCCGACTTCGTGCAGATCAATGCCTGACGGCACGCCTTCCATAATCACGTGCACTGCTTCACGTAACAGCCTCAGGCTGGAGATCAGGATCAAGGCGCAGATCAGTAGCGATAATAGCGGGTCGATCAAGGTCCAGCCGGTGAGCCAGATCACGGCACCGGCCACCAAGGCGGCGACTGAGCCGAGTAAATCGCCCATCACATGCAGCAGCGCCGCGCGGGTGTTGAGGTTCTTCTCGCCACGATGCAAGACCCAGGCAACAGCGATATTGACCAGTAGGCCGATGAAGGCGATGCCCATCACCATGCCGGCAGTGACGGGATGTGGGTTAGACAAACGATCAATGGCGGCGATCACAATGCTGGCAACGATGCCAAGCATTAGCAGGCTGTTGATCAAGGCGGCAATCACTTCGGCGCGCACCAGGCCGTAGGAATGACGTTGTGACGGCGGGCGATGCATCAGCCAGGCGGCGAATGCCGCCAGACCCAGCGCCGAGGAATCAGTCAACATATGGCCGGCATCGCCTAACAGGGCGAGTGAATGTGAAATCCAGCCACCGAAGGCCTCTACACCGGCAAAACCCAGGGTAATCGCTATCGCCCACAACATGGTGCGGCTGGGATGCGAATGAGAATGATGATCATCCATTGAATGTGGCTCGTGATGGTAATTGTGAGTAGTTTAATGGGTTTGAAAGCCGGTTGTCAGATGTTTTAGATTCTGTCACTGTGGAGGTTCGGAATGGACATCTGGAATGACCAGGAAAGGAGGTCATCATGGCCTTGAATCAAAAACAATTGACTGAATTTGGGCAACAGCTCAAGGCGCGGAATCAACAATTGCGCGCTGAAATTCGTATTGAATTATTGCGTAGCGATGAAGAACATTATGGCGACTTGGCGGGGCAGGTGCATGATCGCGGCGATGAGGCGGTTGCCGATTTGCTGGTAGATGTCGAGATTGCCACGGTGAGCCGTCAAATTCACGAATTGCGTGCCATCGAGGCGGCACAACAGCGATTGCGTACTGGCAGTTATGGTATTTGTGACAGCTGCGGTGCCGAGATCGGGGTTGAGCGGTTACGTAGTCAGCCGACTGCAGTGCGTTGTGTCAGTTGCCAGTCGCGATATGAAAAGTCACAGGCGGCTACGCCAGTGACCATGTAATTGACCAGATGGGCAGGGGCGATTCGTGAATCGCCCCTGCGGTGCCTGAGATCGATTACTTGGCTGCTTTTTCGAAGCGCTTAATCGAGGCTACGATTTCCTGTTTGGCCTCTTCGGTGTCGACCCAGCCGTCCACCTTCACCCACTTACCCTTTTCCAGCGCCTTGTATTGTTCAAAGAAATGGCCGATCTGAGCCAGCAGTTGCTTCGGCAGATCGTTAATCCCCTGGACGTGGGCATACAAATCCGTGAGCTTGGTGACAGGCACGGCGACGATCTTGGCGTCAACGCCGGACTCGTCGGTCATCTTCAGCATACCCACCGGGCGGCAGCGAATCACTGAGCCAGTGACCAGACGGTGCGGAGCCACCACCAACACATCGACCGGGTCGCCGTCTTCCGAGAGGGTATGGGGGACGAAGCCGTAGTTGCAAGGATAAAACATGGCGGTGGCCATGAAGCGGTCAACGAAAATCGCTCCGCTGTCCTTGTCCATCTCGTATTTCACCGGGTCGCTATTGGCCGGGATTTCGATGATGACGTTGATGTCGCTCGGAACGTCGCGGCCAGCGGGTATTTGGTCAATGTTCATGGCGTTTCCTCAGGTTATTGCGAAAGGCGCACATTATATAGGTCTCCCCTGGCGAGTGCTATTCCACTCCGGGCTTGCGGCGATCCGAGTGTGGCATCTTGATTATTTTATTAGCAAATTCAAGGAGTAATATTTACAAGGCAGGGGGCGGGTGAGGGGTTGCCGTTAATTCCGGAGGTAAATGGGGTGGACGTATATGTATATATATAGAGTGGGGTGCCTGGAAGCGTGAAAGGGGGGCAAAGAATCAAGGCTCCCCCATAAATTACAGGTGGCCGCGCAGTAAAACTTGTGTGCTGTGGCTGACGTAATGTTGCGTGGTTGATGTCAATGACAGCGTGTATTTGCAAATCAAAACTGTGACCGATGCGATATCTGGACGTAACGTTTGCACTGGTGCTAAGCATCGTTGTCATCATCTTGCTGCGAGCGAAAACGTCAGCAAGATAAAATTTTAAATCTTAAATTCCGTGGCCAGTTTTTTTGGCACAGCTAGATTCTTCAAGCGCACAAATTGCGGCAACCCATCTTTGTAAGGCGGATAGTCTTCGCCTTTGATCAGTGGCATGAGATAGGTGCGACAAGCCTTGGTGATGCCATAGCCATCTTTGGTGATGAAACTGGCAGGCAGGTTTTTATCCTTTTTGGCAACGGTGGCCAATGACACCTCGCCAATACGCCAACGATACGGTGTGTTGGACGTGCGGACGATGTTAGGCATGATGGCATTCTTACCCTGAAGTGCCATTTGAACGGCTGCCCTGCCCAGCGCATATGCCTGTTCGACATCAATCTTGGAGGCAATGTGCCGCGCTGAGCGTTGCAAGTAATCGGCGACGGCGTGATGGCACTTATAGCCAAGCTTGGTCTTGATCAAGTTAACGATGCGGGGACCCGCGCCGCCCAATTGCGGATCGCCAAACGCGTCGCGCTCACCTGCGGAGATGAATTGGCCATTGGCATCCTTGATGCCTTCGGCAACCACGATGACGCAGTACTCATGCGTGACGACCGTCTGCTTGACGCGTTGCAAGAAGGTTGCTTCGTTAAAGGGTACCTCTGGAAAGAGGATGAGATGTGGCGCGTCACCCTCATTTCGTGCTGCAATTCCCGAGGCGGCAGCGATCCAGCCGGTATAGCGCCCCATCACTTCCATCACAAATACCTTGGTCGATGTTCTTGCCATGGAGGCGACATCCAGGGCGGCCTCGGTGATTGAAACGGCTATATATTTCGCGGCGGAACCGAAGCCTGGGCAATTGTCAGTATGTGCCAGGTCGTTATCGATGGTTTTCGGGATGCCGATGCATTGAATGGGATATCCCAGCGTCGAACTGATCTGTGCCACCTTGTCGGCGGTATTCATCGATCCATTGCCACCGTTATAGAAGAAGTAGCCGATGTTGTGGGCGCGAAAAACTTCGATCAAACGTTCGTAGTGAGACTGGTTTTCTTCGATGCTTTTCAGCATAAAGCGACAGGAACCAAAGGCACCGCCGGGTGTGTGGCGGAGTGCCGCAATGGCGCGTGCCGACTCTTTGCTGGTGTCGATCAAATCCTCGGTGAGGGCGCCAATAATTCCATTGTGACCGGCGTAAACTTTGCCAACGCGATCTTTGTGCTGACGCGCGGTTTCAATGACGCCGCAGGCGGTGGCGTTAATGACAGCAGTCACACCACCTGCTTGTGCGTAAAAAACGTTCTTCTTGACCATGATTGAGTTCTCTTTGGCTGTTTGCGAGCGATTTTAATGTGTCGAAGATAAAAAAGTGTTAAGTATTTTTCAGTTTTGACGAAAATATAACTTGAATAGATTGACTCGGTATTGACTTAGATGTAGTTTTAGCATATCCAATCTATACTCATGATAGTCATCATCTGTTTGATTGTTGATGACGAGAATTTAGAAGGGCGGGAAGATGGAATTTGAGGCAACGCCGGTGATGGAGAGAACGTCGTTATGCGAATAGTGCTACTTGGTGCGCCGGGCTCTGGTAAGGGTACCCAAGGTAAGCTGCTTTCCGAAAAATATAACGTCCCCCAGATCTCGACTGGCGATTTGTTGCGTGCGGCGGTGGCGGCACACACCCCTCTCGGCATGCGGGCCAAGGCGGCAATGGATGCCGGACAATTGGTTTCCGATGACATCGTATTGGGCATGATCGAAGAACGGTTGGCTGAAGCGGATGCCCGGCATGGATTTATCCTGGATGGCTTTCCTCGCAATATTCCCCAGGCTGTAGCGCTGGATGCACTGCTCGGCAAGCTCGGGCGACCGCTGCAGGCCGCCCTGTTGATGAATGTCGATATCGATCTCTTGATGCAGCGCCTGACTGGGCGCCGCACCTGCGAATCATGCGGTCAGATGTTTAATGTCTATACCACTCCGTCGAAGATAGAGGGTCGTTGCGACCTCTGCGGTGGCAATCTTCGCCACCGTTCCGATGACCGCGAAGAGACCATTGGTAACCGTCTGAAGGTGTATGAAGCGCAGACGGCGCCCTTGGTGAATTACTACCGTGAGCAACAGAAGTTAAGGGCCATTGAAGCTATCGGAGAAATTGCCGATATATTCAACGGCATATGCCGTATCCTCAACAGAGTGCTTGAAGAGGATAGGCATGCCAGGGAAACGCCGACAGTAGTAGAAGTAAGAGCGGCGGCAGTGAGTAGTAAAGTGAGTAGTAAATTGTCAGCAGCAAAAGGGGATAAAACCATGAGTGAAGAAACTATGTTGTTAGCTGCAGCGGCGGACCAGCCTGAAGAGGCCGTCAAAGCAACTAAAAAACGTAAGACCAAACGGAAGGCCGCCAAGAAAAAGGCAGCCAAACGTAAAACTGCCAAGCGCAAGGTAGCCAAGAAGGGTACCGCTAAGCGTAAGACAGCCAAGCGCAAGGTAGCCAAGAAGGGTACTGCTAAGCGTAAAACAGCTAAGCGCAAGGTAGCCAAGAAGGGTACTGCTAAGCGTAAAACTGCCAAGCGCAAGGTAGCCAAGAAGGGTACCGCTAAGCGTAAGGCAGCGAAGAAGGGCGGCAAACGGAAGGCCGCTAAGAAGAGAAAATAAAGCTATAATAATAGCGAGGGAGCGGCCTTGAGGCCGCCCCTCGTAAATATTGCTCTCGTTTTCAGGAAGTTTTCATTGTGCAAGGTGTAGGTTCATTTCCTTCACGGCGCCTGCGACGCATGCGCCGTGACGATTTTTCCCGCCGTCTGATGCGGGAACATCGGCTGACCGTCGATGATCTGATTTATCCCATGTTCGTGCTCGAAGGTAATCACCAGCGCCAGGCTGTAAGTTCCATGCCCGGGGTCGAGCGCGTATCTGTCGATTTGTTATTGAAAGAAGCTGAGGAGTTATGCCGCTTGGGTGTTCCGGCCGTGGCGCTGTTCCCGGTGACGCCGCAAGACAAAAAGACACTCGATGCCCGTGAGGCATTTAACCCGGAAGGTCTGGCGCAACGCGCCGTGCGGGCGTTGAAAAAAGAATTTCCGCAGTTGGGGGTGATTACCGATGTCGCCCTCGATCCGTTTACTACCCATGGTCAGGATGGTCTGATCGATGATAGCGGTTATGTGCTGAATGATGAGACCGTGGATGTGCTGGTCAAGCAGGCGCTGTCGCATGCCGAGGCCGGTGTCGACATCGTCGCACCGTCGGACATGATGGATGGCCGTATCGGCGCAGTGCGTGAGGTGCTGGAAGCGGGCAATCACATTCACACCCGGATTCTGGCTTATTCCGCCAAGTATGCTTCCAGTTTTTATGGGCCGTTTCGTGATGCGGTGGGTTCGTCCGCAAATCTGGGGGCTGGCAATAAATACACCTATCAGATGGATCCGGCCAACACCGATGAAGCGCTGCATGAAGTGGCGATGGATCTCGAAGAGGGGGCCGATATGGTGATGGTCAAACCCGGGATGCCGTATCTGGATATCGTGCGCCGGGTGAAGGAAGAATTTGGCGTGCCTACCTATGCCTATCATGTCAGTGGCGAGTACGCCATGCTCAAGGCGGCGAGCCAGAACGGTTGGCTGAACGAAAAGGCGGTGGTGCTGGAAGCGCTGCTGTGTTTCAAACGTGCCGGAGCGGATGGGGTGCTGACTTATTATGCCAAGCAGGTGGCCCAGTGGTTGAAGCAAGGCGGCTGAAAAGCCATTAACCGCGAAGGTCGCAAAGAGACGCAAAGGATTAGCGCTTTCCACGGCTGATATTTTCTTCGCGACCCTTTGCGGGCTTTGCAGTTTAATTTTGGTCTCTCGGTTCTTCCGTTATACTTCCTGTCATGAATATTCCTATCGACCGTTACGCGGTGATGGGTAATCCCATCGGTCATAGTAAATCGCCCAAGATCCATGCCCTGTTTGCGCAGCAGACCGGGCAGCGCCTGAGCTATGAAGCTTTGCTGGTGGAGCTGGGTGGTTTTGCTGCAGCGGTTGATCAGTTTCAGCGCAGCGGCGGCAAGGGGCTGAATATCACTGTGCCATTCAAGCAAGAGGCGTGGGCGCTGATTGCAAACCGCAGTCCGCGCGCCGGACGGGCGGGGGCGGTGAACACGATTGTGTTTGCCGATGATGGCAGTTGTTATGCCGATACCACCGATGGTGTCGGTCTGGTGCGTGACCTGACGATTAATCATGGAATTACGTTGCAGCAAAAGCGAGTGCTGATTCTGGGGGCGGGCGGTGCGGTGCGGGGTGTGCTGGAACCGATCCTGGAGCAAAAACCTGCTGCGCTCGTCATCGCCAATCGCACTGCCGCCAAGGCTGTGGCGTTGGCGCAGTTGTTTCGTGACCAAGGTAATATCTTCGGTTGTGGTTTTGAGGCGCTGGTCGGAAGGCAGTTCGATGTCGTGATCAATGGCACAGCGGCGAGTCTGGAAGGTAAAGTGCCACCTTTACCGGAAAACGTATTGGCAAAAGACGCCTGTTGTTACGACATGATGTATAGCAACCAACCCACTGCGTTTCAGGTTTGGGCGCAACAACAGGGCGCGCGTCAGGCGCTGGATGGTTTGGGGATGTTGGTGGAACAGGCAGCGGAATCCTTTTTCCTCTGGCGCGGCGTAAGGCCGCAGACCGCATCAGTAATTGCAGAAGTGCGGCGGCAGATGCTTAAATTGTGAGTCTGTGTTGATTTATTCCGCCATGTGCTTATTCTTCAAATCTACATAATGCTGCGCTGAAAATTCCAGATAGCGGAGTTCGCTTTCTGTTAACGCGCGTATTTTTTTCGCCGGGCTGCCCAGATAGAGATAGCCACCTTCGAGTTCTTTCCCGGGTGTGACCACGCTACCCGCACCGATCAGCGCCTTTTCACCGATCACAGCACCGTCGAGGATGATCGCGCCCATGCCGATCAGGGCATAGTCCTTGATGGTGCAGGCATGCAGTACGGCCTTGTGGCCAACGGTGACGTTATTGCCGACGGTGAGCGCGAAACCACCGGGATGATATTGATTATCGGCGGTGACATGCAGCACCGAGCCATCCTGGATGTTGGTGCGCTCGCCGATGATAATGCGCTGCACATCACCGCGGGCGACGACCATCGGCCACAACGAGCTGTCGGCGCCGAGGGTGACATCGCCGATGACCACGGCCGCGAGATCAATATAGGCGCCTTGGCCGATTTTGGGGGAAATATTGCGATAGCTGCGGATATTCATGGGCGTGCCTCGTTAGCGGGTATCCGCTGAGGATGCCAGATTTTAGTCGAATCCGGAATGCTGTGGGCGCACGGCCATCTTGGCCGCATGCGGGCTGGAAGCCCGCGACCCACTCCCAATCCAATAGTGTGCTAAATTTCTTCTATCGTTTTCACGGTATAAACCCTTAAAGGATGTAGTTATGACCAATCCGCTGTTAACCATGCGCGGCCTGCCGCCATTCAGTCACATCCATCCCGAACATGTCGAGTCCGCGATTGATCAGATGCTTGCTGAAAATCGGATACAAGTAGAGGCGTTGCTGAATTCCAATCAGTCGCCGAGCTGGCAAACGCTGGTACAGCCGCTAGAAGTGCTGGAAGAGCGTTTGAGCCGCATCTGGTCGCCGGTGGGGCATATGAACTCGGTCGTCAACAGCGAGGCGCTACGCGCCGCCTACAACGCCTGTTTGCCCAAGCTCAGCGATTACGCGACCGAAATGGGACAGAACGAAAAACTGTTCCAAGCTTTTAAGAAAATTGCAGAAGGACCAGAATACGCGCGGTTGAACCAGGCGCAGAAAAAGATCATCGACAATGCATTGCGCGATTTTCGACTGTCCGGCATCGACCTGCCTGCGGAGAAGAAAGATCGCTTCAAGCAGATCATGCAGGAGCTATCGGCTCTCAACAGTAAGTTCGAAGAGAACCTGCTCGACGCCACCAATGCCTGGAAGGTTCAGATCAAAGATGCGGCGCGGTTGGAGGGGTTGCCAGAGTCGGCGCAGGCCATGGCCAAGCAAGTCGCCGAGCGCGAAAAAATGGAGGGTTGGCTGTTCAATCTCGAATATCCTTCGTATCTGCCGGTGATGATGTATGCCGATGATCGTGAGCTGCGGCGTGAGATGTACACCGCCTTTGTCACCCGCGCCTCCGATGAAGGTCCGCATGCCGGCCAGTGGGATAACACGCAGGTGATGGAGCAGATTTTGGCATTGCGCCACGAAGTCGCCCAGCTGTTGGGGTTTGCAAACTATGCCGAACGCTCCATAGAGACGAAGATGGCCGCCTCAACCGATCAGGTCTTGAGTTTTCTCAATGATCTCGCGCTTCGTTGCTTGCCGATGGCGCGGCGCGAACTGGACGAGGTGCGCGCCTTTGCCCGCGATAATGGCTTTACCGCCGATCTTGAATCCTGGGATGTGAGTTACTGGTCGGAAAAACTGCGTCAGCACAAATACGCCATCACCCAGGAAGAACTTAAGCCCTATTTCCCGGAAGACAAAGTCCTGAGCGGCATGTTCGCTGTCGTGAATCGTCTGTATGGCATGACCATCCGCGAGTGCAAGGATGTCGATACCTGGCATGAGGATGTGCGTTTCTTCGAGATTCAGGATAGCCGTGGCCAACTACGCGGCCAGTTCTATCTGGATCTTTACGCGCGGCCGCACAAGCGTGGCGGCGCCTGGATGGACGATTGCATCACGCGAATGCGCACCGAGGCAGGGGTGCAGGTGCCGGTGGCCTATCTCACCTGTAATTTTTCCGGCCCCATCGGTGACGATCCGGCCTTGTTTACCCATGATGAAGTCGAGACCTTGTTCCATGAATTCGGCCATGGTCTGCATCACATGTTGACGCAGATCGATTACCCCAGTGTTGCCGGGATCAGCGGTGTGCCATGGGATGCGGTGGAATTACCGAGCCAGTTCATGGAGAACTGGTGCTGGCAGCGTGAGGCATTAAATTTGATCGCTGGCCATTACAAGACGGGCGCAGCCTTGCCCGAGGCGCTATTCAAAAAAATGCTGGCAGCGAAGAATTTCCAGTCGGCAATGCAAATGGTGCGGCAGCTTGAGTTCTCGATCTTCGATTTCCGTCTGCACCTTGAATATGACCCGAAGAAGGGCGGGCGCGTGTATGAAATTCTGGATGAAGTCCGGCGCAACGTAGCGGTCATGAATCCACCTTCATTCAACCGCTTCCCGCACAGTTTTTCGCACATCTTTGCTGGTGGTTACGCGGCGGGTTATTACAGCTACAAGTGGGCTGAAGTGTTGTCAGCCGATGCCTTCTCTCAATTTGAAGAAAACGGCATTTTCGATCGTGCCACCGGCGAACGCTTCCTGGTGACGATTCTGGAGCAAGGTGGTTCACGCGATCCGATGGAAATGTTCATTGAATTTCGTGGCCGCGAACCGACGATAGATGCTTTACTGCGTCATAGTGGTTTGGCGGCTTGAGGGGAAGATCCAACGCGGAGACGCAGAGGCGCGGAGAAGAGATAACGAGTTAATAAATATGGAGCGATTGGTGTTTTTTGTGCAGTCCACCAAGCGTGCTAAGAGTTTTTTCTTAAGTTAACTCCGCGTCTCTGCGCCTCCGCGTTGGATTTTTTGTCGTTGCCATATCAGCAGTGTTGGCAAGAGTAACTCCCACCACAAGGCGCCGATACCGCCGCCACCTTCGCCAGCGTTATTTTTATACTTCAGGTCGTTGCGAGCACTGATATCACCAGGGGTGGTGATCAAGCCAGGTGCGGTCGTGGTGTCCGAGGTGCTGATAAATACAGAGCCCAGCACGCGCACCGAACCATTCACGATACCGTCAGCATCGTTAGGGCCGCCATCGGTAATGGTCAGTTCCACGCATTCTTTGTTAGCGAGATTTCCGGTGGTATAGGCGCTATGCGCCGGCGGTGGACAGAAGAAAGAAGTTGTCTCTTTACCAGCGCTCTTAACGGAATCGCTACCTGAGGATGTGAAGTCAATCCAGGTATTGCTGGCTGTGAATTGTTTGAAATTTGTAGTGGCAGGCGTACCGGTTGCCGTCGGGATTGGCGCGGGTTGCGGAATTACCAAGTGTGCAGTGGCACCCGGACTCAAACCACTGATTTCGACATCGACGATGTTGCCATCGGCGCTGATCAAGTTCGCTCCCGGGCTCACGCCCAGGGCCGCGATTGCCTTGGCGCTGGAAATATGTGCCTGACTGACTCCCTGGCGAACAGCCAACGGGCCGAGTTGCAATTTTAATCCGGGCGTAGTGCGTAGCAGCAGTGGATAAAACACCTTGTTGCTGGATGCGGTGGTGATGGTCCAGGTAATGAAAAGTGGTGGTATGGGGTTAGGTTTGCTATCTTTGAGACCAGAGACGTAATACTTTGTTGAGTCCGAAGTCAAATCATCGCCTTGCAGAAGATTGCTGGCACTGATGGCATCTAAATAATTGGGGATGCCATCGTTGTCGGTATCGTCGTAGCCGTCGGTATTATCCAGCAGATCGTCATCATCAGTGTCAACCGTAGTTGATAGCGTGGGCACCACCGCAACCACCGACAACGTAATGTCACGGCGGCTGGATGCACCGTGGTTGTCAGTGACGGTCACTTTCGCCGTGTAATAACCAGGAGCAAGCCCGGCAGGATTGAAACTGAAAGTGTTGCCAGTGGTGCCGCTGGTCGCGGCAGCAATTATGCTGGCATCGCTACTGCTCCAATCATAATTAATGGTGTCGCCGGGATTGGGGTCGCTCGCGGTCGCCGCAAGAGTAACGCCAGTATTGTTAGTCACGAGGATGCGCGTTGTAGGCCCGCCTTGAGTGGTTGCCAAATTAGTGACCACAGGCGGCAGGTTTGCCGTGGTAATGGTAATGGTGTGGGTCGATTTGGTTCCCTTGATGGCATTGATGGGGGCGCCCAAAGTGACGAGGACTGTTGAGCCATTGGCATTGCCTGAGTTAATGGTAAACGTCGCAGTACCGGAAGTGCCGGCAGCAATAGTAATAGGCGAGGCCGGTGCGACATAGCTGGCAGTGCCGCCTACTGTGAATGGGATGGTCACGGGATAAGTAGCCGCATTACCGTCGAGCACGGCAGTCACAACAACGCTTGATGCGCCATTGCCCCCCACTGTTTGGTCTGCTACGAGATTGACATGTGGTTGAACAGTGATGGTTTGTGTGTGGATAGGGGAAACGTTTAGTGCCAGGTCGGTCACTTTCCAGCTAACAACATGTGCGCCCGGGGCAAAGGGGCCCATTTGTCCTGTGGGGGTCCACTGAAGGGCTCCACTGCTATCATCGGTTACACCAACGGTTGCGTTGGTGACAATCCCGTTGATTCCGCCCGTAGTTTGCAAATTAAAGACGTAAGCCGGTGGTTCGTAATCGGGATTCGGCGTTGGGTTGGGTAAAGGGGCGTTACCAGGTGCAGAAGTAAAGCTTGGCGGAGACGTATCTACAAATCCGAGGGCGATTTGTGCCGGTATGCCAGTGATCAAGGTAACGGTCCATAGACCGTGAATTAGTTTATGAAGGTGCCGGCGATAACTCATGATCGGATTTCAGGCTCGCTCTTATGATCTTGGACAATCGGCGCGAGCCAGCCACCCAAGGAGATAAACGGCGCGTCGCTAACGCCTATTATGCCCGAAAAGCATCCCCGCCGCAGCCAAGGACAGCCACCAGGGCCAGATACCGCCGCCATTATTGATACGGCATTAATATGTTTGAAGTTGAAACTTCGTCAGGTCGTATCAAGGGTTGAGCCATTACTTGTGGCTGTGCTGGCGCTGCTGCAAGACTTTGTTGCGCCATCAAAATCAAACTGACCGCCGCCGCTGGATATAGCGCCGTGCGCATTGTTTCTTTTCCCGCCTTCATTATTCTTCCCCGTTAGGCTTATGATGCTTGGTTCTTATTGTTGTTTTGTTAACGTTGTTGTTGGGCGATATTTTAAAGAATAGCCCAATATTGTCAATGGTTATTGGCCTGGGTGCGAGACGGCCCTGGTACTAGCATGGTTAAGGATAGTTAATGAAATACAAAGACTTGCGCGATTTTATCGGTCAGCTTGAGGCTCGGGGAGAGCTCAAGCGCATCGCCCAGCCGGTGGACCCGAAGCTGGAGATGACTGAGGTCTGTGATCGCACTTTGCGGCGCGGCGGGCCGGCGTTGTTGTTTGAAAATCCGAAAGGGTTCACCACGCCAGTGTTGGGCAATCTGTTTGGCACGCCCAAGCGCGTGGCGATGGGCATGGGTGCGGATTCGGTGAGTGCGCTGCGTGAGATCGGAATTTTGTTGGCGACATTAAAAGAGCCGGAACCACCGAAAGGGTTCAAAGATGCGCTTGATAAATTGCCGCTCTACAAACAAGTGCTGAACATGGCGCCGAAGGTGTTGAGCAAGGCACCGTGTCAGGCGAATGTGATTGCAGGCGATGACGTTGATCTTTCCAAGTTGCCGATTCAAACCTGTTGGCCGGGCGATGCCGGGCCGTTGATTACCTGGGCGCTGGTGATTACCAAAGGGCCGCACAAGGAACGACAGAATCTCGGCATTTACCGGCAGCAGGTGATCGGTCGCAACAAAGTGATCATGCGCTGGCTCGCGCATCGCGGTGGGGCACTGGATTTTCGGGATTGGCAAAAAGCACATCCGGGCAAGCCATTTCCAGTCGCAGTGGCGCTGGGCGCTGATCCGGCAACGATACTTGGCGCGGTGACGCCGGTGCCGGATAGTTTGTCCGAATATGCATTTGCCGGCTTGTTGCGCGGTGGCAAAACCGAAGTGGTGAAGGCGATGGGCAGTGACTTACAGGTGCCCGCGTCAGCGGAATTTGTATTGGAAGGGCATATTCATCCCGGCGAAATGGCCGACGAAGGGCCGTTCGGTGATCACACGGGTTATTACAACGAAGTCGATAAATTCCCGGTATTCACCATCGATCGCATCACGCATCGCGATAATCCGATTTATCACAGCACTTACACGGGGCGGCCGCCGGATGAACCTGCCGTCCTCGGTGTGGCGCTCAATGAAGTATTTGTGCCGATTCTGCAAAAACAGTTTCCGGAGATCGTCGATTTTTATTTGCCGCCGGAAGGATGTTCCTATCGCGTTGCCTGCGTCAGCATCAAGAAACAATACGCTGGACATGCCAAACGGGTGATGCTGGGTGTGTGGAGTTTTCTGCGTCAGTTCATGTACACCAAGTTTGTGATCGTGACTGATGATGATGTGAATGTGCGTGATTGGAAGGATGTGATCTGGGCGATGACTACACGCATGGATCCGCGCCGCGACATGGTGTTTATCGACAACACGCCGATCGATTATCTCGATTTTGCGTCACCGGTGTCAGGCTTGGGATCGAAGGTGGGATTCGATGCGACCAATAAATGGCCGGGCGAAACCACGCGCGAGTGGGGGCAGCCGATTGTGATGGATGATGCAGTGAAACAGCGGATTGACAAGATTTGGGATGAGCTGAAGATTTTTGATTAGCGCATAATTTTTACCCCAAGCCAAAAGTCCAACGCGGAGACGCAGAGGCGCAGAGGTTTTGAAGAATATCTGATGAAGATTTTTTGGACATCTCTGTGGTGCTTTGTCCTTGGTAGACAGATTGTTTGTTGGCTTTTGTATTTCTCCGCGTCTTTGCGTCTCCGCGTTGGGTTTTAATTTGTAAATAAAAAAAGGGCGCACCTCGCGGCGCGCCCTTTTGCATTTCAGCTAACTGAAATTACTCTTCGGAGGTCAACACGAAGCGACGGTTCAAAGGCTGAACCGGGCGGTTGTTGGCTTTGAAGAGTTCAGCCAGTGCCTTGACCTGGGCTTTGGAGGCTTCGATCGGGTTTTCCAGTACATACCAGTTAACCACTTCGTTGCACGGTGGGGTCGTTAATGAGCCCATGTAGTGGTAGTACTTGCTGGTGTTGGCAGGCAGCAGGTCTTTGGCGTTGATGGTGACACCAGCGACTTTCTTTTCGCCTTCAGCAGTGGGCATGTTGCTCCACACAGTCTTCAGGGCCTTGTTTTCAGCGCCTTCCTTGAAGAATACGCCGATGACGGCCAGTTCACCGTCAGCGGCTTTGTGTACGAAGTGTACTTCCATGTCATAGAGCTTGCCGTTCAGGGCGTGCTCGGATGGCGCGTGGAAGTGATATTGCAACAGGTCGAACTTGCCGCCGTTCACTTCAATGGAGCTGCCGCCATCGTAATTGGCCTGGATGGTGTGGCCGTTGTTCTTGAGGTTAAGCGCGGAATCTTTCCAGTTGAATTTGATCTTGGTCAGCTTGGCGCCCCGTGCTTCTTTGGTTTCAATGTTGATGGGCGACTGCTGGCTACCTTTGCAAGCAGAGTATTCACTCTTCAGGTCGCCCCAGTGTTCCGGGCCGCCTTCGCCGCCATAGCTCCAATGAAGTTCATGACCATGGCCGCGGCTTTCGGAACCTTCGGCGCCAGCCATGGCTGGGCTCGCCAATACCAATGCTGCTGATGCAGCGGTGACTACAAAAAGTGCTCTTTTCATCATATTCCCCTTGGTTTATCTCGTGACGCGAAATTTAATCTGAAACTGCTCTCCCTGCCTGCCCTATGGGGGTAGTCCATGGAAACCTGTCGAGTTTAAGCAAAATTTCGCGACTAAGTCTAGCCAGGAATTATTAATTCAATATTAGAAAATCAATCAGTTGCGGTGGGCGGGGAATAATTCAAGCCAGACAAGGGGTTGGCTCAACTTTCTCGAAATATCGGCCGATAACCTTAATAAGAGGTCCTCAATAAGGTTATTTAGAGGCGATATATGGTGCGGCGGATTCTGGCAGGGGCGGTGTTGATGCTGGGCATGGTCTGGAACGGCGGCGCGTTTGCGGCCGATGTGGATGCGGGCTGGTTGGCCTATCAGTCTCAGGATTATGGGCGGGCCTATGAATTGTGGCTGCCCGCGGCACGCGAAGGTTCGGTGGTGGCGCAAAACAATCTCGGTGTCATGTATCTGAAAGGACATGGCGTGCAGCGCGATGATTCCGCGGCGGTGCGCTGGTTTGAGCAGGCCGCAGCACAAGGCAGTGTTGAGGCGCAGACGAGCTTGGGGACGCTATACATGGAAGGGCGCGGGGTGCCGCGCGATTATTTTACGGCGTTTGAGTTATGGTATCGCGCGGCGAGAGCCGGATTCGCCGAGGCGCAATACAATCTGGGGCAGATGTATGCTCAGGGGGTGGGCGTGAGTCAAAATTATGAAAAGGCCATGAAGTGGTTTCGCAAGGCGGCACAGCAAGGTCACCCGCTGGCACAAGCGAGCCAGGAAGATTTGCTGCGCCAAGGCTTGGGGTTGAAGCGGTTGCCGTTTCCGAAAAATAGTCTCTGGAGTAAATTTGGTTAATTGATGAAGTTCAGATAGTCGAATCGCAGGGGCCTGTTGGCCCCTTTCGTATTTTGGGGGTGTGATTTGTCAAAATGGGTACTATGATGAAGTCGGGCGAGTGACAAGGATGGCTGTCCGAAATTATCAATCCAGGGAGGGTTCCATGATCATATCCATCATCAATCATACCAATGGCAAGATCAGCGATGAAGCCGCGCAAGCGGCGATCCGTGCCATTAATCGTCAGATCAATGAAGACTTCATGCCGTACTGGGGCTTAGGTGCGACCTTGCGTCTGGAAGGACGTGCTGGCAAGAAGCCGCAGCCACAAACTGCAGCCGATATGCGCGGCGATGCCATCCTTTATCTGTGGGATGAAGTCAATGTGGAAGATGCGTTGGGTTATCACGAAACCAATAATCGCGGCATTCCGTTTGGTTTTGTGTTTACTGAACTGGTCAAGGAGTTGAAAGAGGATTGGACGGTGACGCTATCGCACGAAGCGCTGGAGTTGATTGGTGATCCGGAGGTGAATCTGCTGGTGGCCGGGCCGCATCCTTCCAAGCCAGGCAAGACCGTGTTTCACTGGTATGAAATGTGCGATGCGGTGCAGTCAGAGTTTTACGAGATTGATGGTGTCAATGTCTCCAACTTTATTTTGCCGCTTTACTTTACGGGCGGTGAAGAAGTGGGTGGCCGCAACGACTTTCTCGGTAGAAGTTATCAGGGTAAGACACTACGTTCGTTTGGTGTGAATCCCGGCGGGTATATTGGATTCTTCGATCCTAGTACGGGTGATAATGAAACCTTCATGGCGCGCGGTGACAAGGTGGCTGCGAAACGGCTGGCCATCAAGCAAAAGGCCAAGGGTGCGCGGCGCAGCGTGCGCTATCAGCGCGTTGTCGGCGTGGGTGCAGGCGCGACTCAGAGTACGGAGTCAACGACAAAGCAATCGCTGATACGCCGCAAACGGCAGCCGCTAGTGCCGGCTTGAAGATTCCGGCGGCGGTAAGCCGCTGGTGAATACTTCTTCGACATCCACGGCGTCGAATCGATAGCCTGCGTTGCAGAATTCGCAGGTGACTTCGATCTTGCCTTGTTCGGCGAGGATGGCGTTGGCTTCTTCTTGGCCGAGGCCACGCAGCATGTTGACGATTTTTTCGCGCGAGCAGCTGCAGCGGAAGCTCACGGGTTCGGCATCGAACAGGCGTACGTCTTCTTCATGGAAGAGGCGGCGCAGGATTTCGCGTGTCGGTAGTTGCAGCATTTCTTCCACCGTCAGCGTGGCGCCGAGTGCTTCCACGCGTTGCCACAAATCATCGTCACCTTCAGGGCCGGGCAGGCGTTGTAACAACATGCCGACGGCCTGGTATTGATCTGCCACCAGCCAGAGACGTGTTTCCAGCTGTTCCGATTGTGTGAAATAGGTCTCCAGGGCTTCGGCAAGTGTATCGCCTTCGAGGCTGACGATGCCTTGATAGCGTTCGTTGTTGTGGGCGTTGTCAATCGTGATTACCAATCGTCCGTCGCCGTACATCTGTGGCAGCGTGCCTTCGTGTACCTCGTTATGCCAGTGTGCCAGACCGCGCAGATGGCGATCGTGTGTGCACTGGGCGACGAGTAAATTTAACGGGCCACTGGATTGAATTTGCATGATCAATGAGCCGCCGAATTTGATGGTGGCGCTGAGCAGGGCACTGGCCGCCAGCGCCTGGCCGAGTTGTTCGGCGATAAGGTCAGGGTAGGTGGCCCGTTCGCGCACCGCCTGATAACTGGCGCGCAAGTGGATGAAGTCGCCACGTACCTTACTATTTTCAAAGACAAAACGTTGGAGGGTGTCGGCGTCGGACATGGGTGATCCTAAAGGCGGTCAATACTTATTTAATCGGGCGGGGGAGTATACACCTTTAGGGTAAATTCGCTGAAGGGTGGTTCTAAAAATCCCTTGAAGTCAGGCTGGCTTTCAGTCCGGCCTCCAGCGTCGGATAACGTAATTCCATTTTCAATTCTTCGCGCAGACGGTGCGTGTCGAGCCGCCGCGATTCATGCAAATACGAAAGCATTTCGGCGGACAGTTGTTGTTCTGCTGCGGACCAGTCGAGCTCGGGCGGCGGCGGTAGACCTGCGGCGCGGGCAACGGCAAGAAAATAATCGGACATGGTGCTGACCTCACCATCGGCGACATTATAGATACGTCCATTTTGTCCGAGCTCGGCGGCGGCAACGCAAATTTGTGCCAGATCATCGGCGTGGATGCGGTTGCTGTAGGGGGCGAGATCGCGCCGCAGAATCGGCAGCCCTTGTTTAATGCGCGCCACAGGTAAGCGTCCGGGGCCATAAATGCCGCCGACCCGTAAAATGACAATGCTGACATTGTTGGCGCGGCCCCATTGCAATAATTGGGTTTCGGCGTCCAGCCGCCGCCGTGAACGAGCCGTGGTGGGATTGGGCGGAGTATCTTCCGTCACCCAGGCGCCTTGACAGTCGCCGTAGACGCCGCTGGTGCTGATATAAATCACTTGCTGCGGTAATCTTTCGTGGCAAGCGTTGATGAAATTACTGATGCGTGGATCATGGGTGCCATGCTCCGGCGGTGGTGCAAAGTAGTACACAAGCGTGCCGGTAGTGGGTAAAGATCGGAGGGTTGAGGCATCATCCAGCGTGCCGATATGTACATTAATGCCGGCCTGTTCCAGGGTTGTGCGCCGTTGCGGGCTGTGGCTGAGGGCGTGTACAGTCGCACCTTGCATCTGCCAGAGGTGTGTTACGCGCAAGCCAATGTCGCCGCAGCCGATAATCAGTATCATGTAAGCTGTTTTCTTAACCTGATAGTAACAAAGAACTTGTAAGTTCCCTCCCCCTGTAAGGGAGGAGGGGGAGTCGTTGAAACGATATTGTATGCCGGATTGATAGGGTTCCGTAATCAATAAAAAGGACATTATATGGGTTTCGTTGTCACCGTGAAGCCAAGTAATCGTCAGTTCACTGTCGAGGAGGGGGAAACCGTCCTTGACGCCGCGATTCGTCATGGTCTCACCTTCCCTTACGGTTGTCGCAATGGTGTCTGCGGCGCATGCCGAGGCAAGGTGGTGTCAGGTGAAATCAATTATCCCAGTGGTACGCCGCGTGCTTTAAACGAAATGGCCAATATCGTTGGCCAGTCAATATTCTGCAAGGCGGCACCGTGTTCCGATCTGGTGATTGAAGTGCATGAGATCGTTCGCGGCGGCGAGTTACCGATACGCAAAATGCCCGCGCGCGTGGCCAAGCTGGAGCGGTTGGCGGATGATGTGATGCGCGTGTATTTAAAATTGCCGGATACCGAGCGGATGCAATTTCTGGCAGGGCAGTATATTGATATTTTGCTGCCGGGCGGACGCCGCCGCAGTTTCTCGCTGGCTAATGCGCCGCATGAAGATGCATTGCTGGAACTGCATATCCGGTATATCGATGGCGGTGAGTTTACCGGACATGTATTTACCAAGATGCGTGAAAAAGATATTTTGCGCATCGAAGGGCCATTCGGCAATTTCTTTTTGCGCGAAGATTCAACGCGACCGATTATATGTGTGGCGGGTAGCACTGGCTTTGCGCCAATCAAGGCGTTGATTGAACATGCCTGGCGGGAAAAAATCAAACGGCCCTTGTATTTGTACTGGGGGGCGCGTGCCAAGGAAGATTTATATCTCGATGCCCTGCCGCAATCATGGCGTAGTCGTGATGGGTTTTATTACATCCCGGTATTGTCAGAGCCGAAACCCGGCGATGGCTGGCAAGGACGTATCGGTCTGGTGCATCAGGCAGTACTCGATGATTTTTCTAATCTTCAAAATTACGACGTGTACGTCTGCGGGTCGCCAGCGATGATCGAAGCGGCACGGATTGGGTTTATGAATCTTGGGTTGCCCGAAGCGCAGTTTTATTACGATAGTTTTAATTTTGCCATTGATTCCCCGTAGGGGCGGGTTTTAAATCCGTCCCTGCAAATGTTCGATCACGCCCGTTTTGATTTCTGGCGTTGAAAGATCCTTGGTCATTGCCAGACCGCGACGATAACAGTCAGCAGCTCGTTCCGGAGCATTGAGCTGGAACAGCAGATTGCCGAGTTCCTGATAGGTTTCCGCGTTAGGCAGTTGCTCCAGACTTTTTTCCAGATATCCCTGCGCGGCCTGCCAGTCATGGGCCCGCATCGCAAGCCGGCCCAGGGTGAGTAACAGTGTTGAGTTATTTGGATTCTTGCCGAGCCAGTTACGGCCGCGGCTGAGATGAATTTCAGCATCGCCATTAAGCAATCCGTAAAGGTAAACCAGTTTCTCATTCCATTGATGATTAATGCGGCGATAAAGCATGTCCTCAGCGCGATCGGCTTCGCCAATATTCATTAAAGCAGTCACCATTTCGATGAAGAGCGCCTCATCCTCTTGCAGTCGTGTGGGGATTTCCTTCCACAGGTTCAAGATAGTATTGATATTGCGGCTGCGGCCGATCTGTTGCAGGTGGCCAAGATAAGCACCGCGTTCGATGCGGTAGTAATCATCCATCGGTAAGGCTTTGTATTGCCTCAGTCGGGGCAATAGTCCGACGAGCGCGGTCCAGTTCTTGGTCTCTGCATAAAGAGTGGTCAGGCTGCGTAACACCTGCGGCGAATTGAGCAGGCTGCCGGGCATGTGTTCAAGTACTGCCAAAGCCTTTTCGGGCTGGCCGGAATGCTGGAGCAGTTGCGCTTGATTGAGCAGGATCGACATATGCGCCTCGGGTGCATGTTCAAGCGCAAGTTTGTAATAACCATCGCGCCGGTTCCTGGCGCCCTGTTCATGCGCGGCGCGCGCAGCACCTAGATGACTCAGTACGGCAAGGTGGGGATTGCGCGCGGCCTTGAGTAAATGTTTTTCGGCATCAAACCATTTACCAGAATCGAGTTCTAGAAATCCCTGGGAGAGATATTGATAGCCACTGATCGCGCGTCTTCGTTCACGCCATTTGCGAAATTGTTTGGGTGCCAGGCCAATGGCGACCCAGAGCCGCAGGCAAAAATAGGCGGCTACAAACAGCAATAGGCACAAAATAAAAAAGACGATGGCGCTGGTTTCCAGCGTCCAGCCGTGGATGGAAATCACAGCATAGCCGGCGTCCTCGATGCTGAATTGAGTGATCAGCGTGGCGCCGATCAAGACCAGGATCGAATAGATGACCAAGCGCATGGTTAGCGAGTTCCCTTGCCGGAGGTGGCTAATGCATTGTTCTGCTGTTGCCAGGCGCTTAATAAATCAAGTGTGCGCTTGAAATCGGATTCCGGTAGTTTTAGGTCGATAGCTTTGAGTTGCGACAGGGCTACGAGAAACGCTTTGGTCTCCGCTGCTTTTGGATTGTAATAGGTGTTCACCCATTCATGGGTAGCGTTGATGGCGTCATGAAAAATCTTGTCGTTACGCTGCAATAAGGCCAGTCGTGCCGCGGATATTTGCAGATGTAGATTTTGCTGTAAAAAGAAACGCCGTTCCGGCGGCAGTAAAGCGATGTCTTTGGGATCGCTTTGGTGGTGAATTGAGATCAGGCCTTTAATGTCGGACCAGATTTTTTGTATCAGTCCGCTAAAGCCTTCAACCTTCTCCGGCGCGCTGGTATTTGAATTCTGGTGATCTGCGCCGGAGATGGGTAGCGGGTCAATGCCTTGTTCCAATGTGCTCAGTGTCAATGCCAGGTTTGTGATATCAATGCTGGCGCGTTTTTTGAGAGCGCTGCTGATGTCGTTGATCGTCTTGCGAGCCTCGAACAGGCTGGGGTCGCCGGTTTCCTGGAGATGTTGGCTCGCAGTTTCCAGGGCGGCGATCACTGCGCCCGTGTCGCCGCCAAATTGAAGATGGTGTTGCGCCTGGGCGACAAGATTTTTGGCGTCGGCGACGATGAATGCAGCGCTCTTGCGTTGGCGCAACAAGTTGCTTACCGAGTTAACCGAATCATTGAGGTCGCTGATTTGCATCTGCAAGGCATCGGTGCGGGCGTCGAGATGATGGCTCATGGCATCAAGCCGCTTTTCAAGCGCATCGGCGACATTTTCGGCGGCAATGGCTGTGTTGCGTGTGGCCTGGGTCAGGTCTTGTACCTTGAGCACAGTGCTTTCAACGGCGTTGAGGCGGCCCTTTATGCCCGCATTGCTGTTGCGTGACTGCTGCCAAAACCACAGCAGCGTGCTGAGTGTAACGATGGTAAGAATTAATGCCGCCCACGCCAGAGGTGAGGCGCGGCGCGCACCCGTTGTCGAGGGTGGTGAGGATGATGTCGTCGTGTTTTTGCCACTATCTTGATCGCTCATGGCGAAGTGACTCCATGTTGAGTGCGCCAGTCGAGTACGGCTTGCAATAGACCTTGATCATCGGCGCGGGCTGCAATAATGGCGGCATGGTGAAAGCCAAGCTCCCGCGCCCGTTGTGCGCCACGCTCACTAATCACGATCAGTTGCTGCCCCAGTAACCACGTTCGTGTTTGGCCCTGCGTTTGATCATACAGATTTTGCAGTCCTTCGTTGCTGGTGACGATGATTAAATCAGGCGCCTGATGTTGTAACTGCTTAATGTCACCTTGTGTTTGCTGGCGGCGATAGACTTCGGCGTATTCGACCGTTGCGCCGCGCTGTTGCAGCGTTTCCGCCAGTAATTCGCGACCGCCCTCACCACGGAAAATAACAATTCGCTTACCGGAAACGGATTGCAGTTGCGGCAATTCCAGCAATGCCTCGCTGTTGTAATTGTGAGCCGGGGTGAGGATCGGTTGTGGCCAGTGTCGGCGCAGAATTTCCGCCGTGCGTTTGCCAACGGCAGCCAGTTGCAAACTCGGTGGTAACACGGCAGGCAGCCAGCGCACGGCGCCGGTGACGGCATTGGCGCTGATAAAGATCGCGTAATCATAATCGGCGATGGGTAGGGGCACGGCGCGCCGTGCCCCTACGATAAATTCGATGTCGAGCACGGGGTAACGAATTGCGAGACCACCAGCCGCTGTGATCAGGTCGCACAACGCCCCGGCTTGTTCGACAGGGCGAGTGACCGCGATTTTGATGCCATTGAGTGGCGTGGTATTCATCCAGGATTCGAATCACTCTAAAGCAATTTAACCGCAAAGGACGCAAAGGTACGCCAAGATGCTCGATTGTTTTCCGGAATACAGATGCTTCGTGTGCATCAAACGCGGAGCCCGAATTTCCTATATCTTGAATTTTCTTGGCGCACTTAGCGCCCTTGGCGGTTTGTTTTTCGTTCAAGGTGCATTGCTGCGATACAGCTCATCCAGAATGACGCGCGCGCCGCGACTAAGTAAGTCTTCGGCCAGAGTCACGCCAAGTTGAGCGGCTTTCGCCGCCGGACCACGGATTTCGCCGCGCACCATCTCCCGGCCGTCGGGGCGACCGACCAGCCCGCGCAAATAGAGTTGATCCCCTTGTAGCGTGGCATGACCGGCTATCGGCACTTGGCAGCCGCCTTGCAGTTTCTCGTTCATCGCCCGTTCGGCCTGCACCCGCGTCCAGGTGTCCGGGTCATTGAGCGGTGCGATCAGCTTGTTCACGCGCGGGTCATCGCGGCGGCACTCGATACCGACTACCCCCTGGCCGATAGCCGGCAGGCTAACCTCGGGTTCGAGGAAGGTCGTAATTTGATCCTGAAAACCAAGCCGGATCAGCCCAGCGGCGGCGAGGATAATGGCGTCATAGTCGCCCCTATCGAGCTTGACCAACCGGCTATTGACGTTGCCGCGCAGGTCCAGAAGCTGCAAATCCGGGCGCAGCGCTCGCAGCTGGCACTGGCGGCGCAGGCTGGAGGTGCCCACTTTGGCGCCCTGCGGCAGGTCGGTCAGCTTGGCAAAACGGGTGGAAACAAAGGCATCGCGCGGATCTTCGCGCTCGCAAACCACGGCCAGATGCAGCCCTTCCGGGAATTCCACCGGCACATCCTTCATCGAATGGACGGCGATATCGGCCCGCCCCTCCAGCATCCCCTGTTCCAGCTCTTTCACAAACAAACCCTTGCCGCCGATCTTGGCCAGCGGGCTGTCGAGAATCTTGTCACCCTGGGTCGTCATGCCCAGCAATTCCACCTTCAAACCAGGGTGGAGCGCCAGCAAACGGTCGCGGACATATTCCGCCTGCCACAGGGCCAGCGGGCTTTTGCGGGTAGCGATGCGGATAACTTCGTCGGTCATGATCCTGTTCTCATCCAGATAGAGCACATATGCTACGGACTTGGCGGCGTGGAGGCAAACCCTGGGAGGGGCGACAAAATTGTTTGTGATCAATTGGCGTAGGGGCACGGCGCGCCGTGCCCCTACTTATGGGGTTGGATGGGATTACGATTTTGTGTCGAAATGATCTTGTATGGTTATGTGTGGGATGGTAAAAGCATGAAAGTGAAGGAAATTATCGTATTCCACGATCTGTGTTTTTAAAAGTGGGTCAGAGCAATAACTGGCCGAGGTCTGTATGATGGAATTTGAATGGGATGACAAGAAGGCCGCCGCAAATGCGAAGAAGCATGGCGTGTCTTTTCAGGAAGCAGCATCGGTATTCGGGGATTCAATGGCT
This sequence comes from Gammaproteobacteria bacterium, assembly GCA_016200485.1. Classification (NCBI taxonomy): domain Bacteria; kingdom Pseudomonadati; phylum Pseudomonadota; class Gammaproteobacteria; species Gammaproteobacteria bacterium. The sequence goes on along the minus strand of JACQEP010000017.1, from coordinate 58,210 downwards.
ATCACTTTTCCCGATCCGGATCATTCCAAAAATGAGCATCGTTTTATTACGTTCGGATTGTCGCTGTCCAGCCAATTGTTAGTGGTAGCGCATACCGGGCGGGGCAAGAAGATCAGAATTATCAGTGCGCGCAAAATGACCAAACATGAGAGAAAGATCTATGAAGAAGACTAAACGAGACGAGCTCCGCCCAGAGTACAGCCGAGAGGATCTCGGAAAAGGTGTTCGTGGCAAACACCTTAAGTCTTATCTTGCAGGCACGAATCTTGTGTTGCTCAAACCGGAAGTGGCGGCGGCGTTCCCAACGGATCAATCGGTAAATGACGCGCTGAGTTCATTGCTCGAAGTGGCGCAACAGGCTGCCGGGCTGACAAAGCGGCCCACTCGCCGTACCAAAGCAACACGCAGTTGATCGTAGGGGCACGGCGCGCCGTGCCCCTAACCACCCATCTCATTCAACACCCGCCTCACCTCCGGTGCCAGCCGTCGGCTGACTTCCAGTACCACATCCGAATGCCGCAACCGCAATTGAAAATGGCCGTTGCTGTCTTTTTCCAATGCCGAGATTTCACGATTGGCGACGAGGGCGTTGCGATGAATGCGGGTGAAGTGGGCGGCGAATTCCTGTTCCAGTTGTTTGAGCGGTTCGTCGATCAGCACCGTGCCGTTGCGATGATAGACGGTGGTATATTTACTGTCGGACTGGAAATAGAAAATGTCGGTGACGGGAATCAGCACCAGATTGCCGCGTTGATGGGCGCAGATGTGGCTGCGGGCTTCGCCTGCGCGTGCTTGTTCTAATACTGCAGTTTGTGTGGCCGGGCGTTGTGCTTTGCGCAGGGCTTGTTCCAGGCGTTCACGGCGCACGGGTTTGAGCAGGTAGTCAATGGCGTTGGCTTCGAAGGCGGCGAGGGCGTGTTCGTCGTGGGCGGTGGTGAAGATCACGGCGGGCGCATCGGGCCAGTCGGCGAAATGGCGCGCGGTTTCCAAGCCATCCATCACCGGCATGCGGATGTCGAGCAATACGACATCGGGTTCCAGTCGTTCGATTTGCTTTAATGCGTCGCTACCATTGCTGGCCTCGCCGATGATTTCGACATCGGCGATTTCCTGCAGCAAATCTTTGAGGCGGACGCGGGCTAAGGCCTCGTCATCAACGATGAAGACGCGGATCATCGCTGGGACCCCATCAACTCCCTCTCCTCCAGGGAGAGGGTTGCGAGCGCATGGATGCGCGAGGTAGGGCAACGCATGGAGCAGTTGCCGAGGGTGAGGGGTGATAATAAATTAAGCCTCAGCTTTTTCATCCCCTCATCCTAGCCTTCTTCCTGAGGGAGAAGGAATAATTTCGTTTCGCAGCATCATGACTCACTCACTCGATACGGCCATAACAAACGCACTTCATAGTAACCGTCTCCGGCGTCGGTCTCCAGCTTTGCGTCTTCTTCAAAATGGGCGAGCAGGCGTTGGCGGATATTATCCAGCGCCAGATGGTGACCGGGATGTTGTGCTTGCGCCACGTTAGCGCGCGGGTTGCGAATGCTGAAGTTGATTTGTTGGCGTTTGAGTTCGCCGTGTACATGAATTATGCCGCCTTCGGCCAGCGATTCAATGCCGTGATAAATGGCATTTTCCAGCAGTGGTTGCAGGGTCAGTGTTGGCAGCAACGCGTCTTGTGGCACTTGATCCACATTCCATTCGACATGCAATCGTTCGCCCAGGCGTAATTGCTCGATTTGCAGATAACGCCGTGCCAGTTCCAGTTCCGTGGCCAGCGGTACCAGTTCGCGTGAATCTTTAAGCGTGGTACGGAATAAATCGGCCAGGTCTTCAACGGCGGTTTCGGCGACGCGCGGCTGATGCCGGATCAGGCTGGCGATGGTGTTGAGACTATTGAACAGAAAGTGTGGCTGGATGCGCGCCTGTAGCGCTTGCAACCGCGCCTGATGTTCGGCGGCGACGTTGAGCTTGAGTTGGTGGCGCAAATAAAAATAACGCAGGGTCAAAAAACTGGTGATAGCGCTGATGCCAAGGTTGCGGCCGAGAAATTCAGCGTGACTCATGCCAACGGCGACGGCACCATCGGCCAAGGTCTGTCCGCCCCAGTAGGTAATTTCGGCGATCAGCAGTGTGGTGCCGATCAGGAGCCCATAACTGGCCAGTGTGGCGCGTTGAGCATCCAGCCGGCCCAGCCACGGTCGCAACAGGCATAGGGTGCCGCTGCCTGCCAGCGCCAGCCATTGGATGTAAAGCGACAGCAGGCTGAGCTGCGTCCAGCCGCCGCCGCGCCCCGCTGGGCTGGCGAGGGTGACGATAAAGGCCAGCAGTTCGGCGATGACAATCACCGCGAACACGATGCGGATATTGCAGAAGTCCGGCAGAAACAGCTCCGGCCGGTCCTTCCCTGGCGGCGGGTTGGGATTCATAGGGTTCATCTTAATAGATATCGGACGCCACTGCGGTAGACCTTATCGATCTGTTCGGATGGAAGCGTTTTCGCCCTCTCCCACTTGTGGGAGAGGGTCGGGGAGAGGGGGCGTGGCTTGTTTCACACGGGGAGGCAATCGACATCTCCCGGAATTGCTATAATCCGCCCTTTCAGCATTTTCGTAAGGATTTCACCGTGACAGATCAGCAAGCCAAGCCTTGGGCCGGCCGTTTTACCGAACCGACAGACGCCTTTGTCGAGGCCTTTACCGCCTCGGTCGGCTTTGATTACCGCCTCTATCGCCACGATATCGCCGGGTCCAAGGCCCATGCCCGGATGTTGACCCATGTCGGCGTGCTGACTGAGGACGAGTGCGCCAAGATCATCGCCGGGCTCGACGAGATCCTGGCCGAGATTGAGGCCGGCGGTTTTGCCTGGTCGGTGTCGCTGGAAGATGTGCACATGAACATCGAGGCGCGGCTCACCGATCGCATCGGCATCGCCGGTAAGAAATTACACACCGGCCGTTCGCGCAACGATCAGGTGGCGACCGATGTCCGCTTGTATCTGCGCGATGAGATCGACGCCATTCTCGCCGAGATCAAGCGCCTGCAAATTGCCTTGGTCGATCTGGCCGAACGGGAAGCCGATACCATCCTGCCCGGATTCACGCATTTGCAAGTGGCGCAGCCGGTCACTTTTGGTCACCACATGCTGGCCTGGTACGAGATGTTGCAGCGCGATGCCGCGCGGCTGCGTGATTGCCGCAAACGGGTGAACGTGATGCCGCTGGGCAGTGCGGCGTTGGCAGGCACCAGTTATCCGATCGACCGTGAATATACCGCCAAGCTGCTCGGCTTCGAAGGGATATGCCAGAATTCACTGGATGCGGTGAGTGATCGTGATTTTGCCATCGAGTTTTGTGCTGCTGCTTCATTGGTAATGACGCATATGTCGCGTTTTTCTGAAGAATTAATTTTGTGGGCCTCGGCGCAGTTTGATTTTGTCGATATCCCGGACAGTTTCTGCACCGGCTCTTCGATCATGCCACAAAAGAAGAATCCGGATGTGCCGGAACTGGTGCGCGGCAAAACAGGCCGCGTTAATGGTCATCTGATTTGTTTGCTGACGTTAATGAAGGGGCAGCCACTGGCTTACAATAAAGACAATCAGGAAGACAAAGAACCCTTGTTCGATACCATTGATACCCTGCGCGGTTCGCTCAAAGTCTACGCCGACATGATGGCGACACTGCGCGTCAAGCGTGACAACATGGCACGCGCTGCGTTGCGTGGTTTCGCCACCGCCACCGATCTGGCGGATTATCTGGTGCGCAACGGTGTTGCCTTCCGTGATGCGCATGAGGTCGTCGGCAAGGCCGTACGTTACGGTGTTGAGCAGCAAAAAGATCTTAGCGCAATGACACTGGATGAGTTGCAGCGGTTTTCTAATGTCATCGGTCCAGATGTGTTTCAGGTGTTGACGCTGGAAGGTTCAGTGGCAGCACGCAATCATCTGGGCGGCACGGCGCCAGCGCAAGTGCGCGCGGCGATACAGCGCGCCCGGCAGCAACTGGCGTAAATTTAAAATACATTTATCCGCGAAACACGCAAATAAACGCTAATAAGAAAAACTAGGGCACCTCATGTCCGCAAGGAATCTGAATAGCGCTCTCAATTTCTCTAGGTCTTTTTTGCGTTCATTCGCGTGTTTCGCGGATAATCTTTCCCAAAGATCAGCTCGGCATCAATACCGGCGTTCCCGCCTGGCGCGCGGCCTGCATCCGCTCGTCGGCGCGGAGAATCATCAGCGCTGAATCATCACCTTTAGTCCAGCTGGCAACGCCGCAGTAGGGATCGAGGGCGAGCAGGTTGCCTTCGGCGTCATTGAATTTGATTTCGGCGATCAGACTGCTGATTTTGTCCGCCAACTGTTGTGCGGCGTCTTCAGGGGTTTCGGGCAGGATCAGCAGGAAGTCACTGCCTTGATAACGGCCGATGATATCGGCCCAGCGCATTTGATCTTTCAGCGCCTGGCCAACTTTGCGCCACGCCTCCTCCTGTTTGGGCAGCGAAAGTTTGCCGCCGCGCACGCAGACATTGAGTTTGATCAAAGACAGTGGATTGCTATAACGGCGGCTACGCGAGACCAGAGGTTCCAGTCCTTGCATCAACGCGCGCTGATTTGGTAGGCCGGTAATGGGGTCGCGAGTGGTCAAGCGTTGCAGCTCCTCGCTCAGCTTGTCGCGTTCCAGTTTGAGCCGTTGTTCCTCGGTGATATCAACATAGAAGATCACCGAGCTGCCGTTGCTTTGCTGGCTGTTGCAGCGTAACCAACGCTGCTGATCGCCATGTTGCAACAGAATCATATCCGGGGGATCGACAAACACACCGCGTAATTCATTGGCCAGTGTTTTCACGTTTTGGTTGAGCAATTGCGCGGCCTTTAGGTCAAGCAGCTCCAGTAGCTTATCGTTGTGCCATTGGATGCGGCCATCGACGCCCAGTAACAAAATGCCGATCGGTGCACTTTGCAGCGTCTGCTGAGCCGCTTTGAGTTCCAGTTGTTCCATCGGGACGCTCCCTTAGTTTTTGGAGTTGAGGGCACTATACTTAAAGTAACACTTTACGGGGTGACAGGCTCGTGATCAATGTGTGGACCCCATGGGGAATGTAACAGGGGCGAATTCGGGCAGTATCAGCGCTCAAATAAGAAATGTTCTCATTAAATAAGGAGATGGCCAATGTCAGAACGTGTACATGTTATTGCAGTGGGGGCCCCTGATCCGGAATTGCGTAATTCACCGGTCATCGAGGACACCGATTACGAATATCCGCTGCTGGCGGCGCAGATGCCAGAGACTGGGGTTTGTTACTTCAATGGCGCCAGTTATGGCCAAGGCAGCGAGGTTTGCAGCGGCAATGAACGATTGCGCTGTGAACAAGGGGCATGGCTGCGCGAAGGATCTTGCGATCAAGATAATCCATAGAAATCAATATATTATATAGGTGCTGGTTAGAGGCCCCGATTTTTTGGCGCTTCAGCTTCTGTTTCCCCTGCCGATAAACATTACGCTGGGGATGCTATGTTGAAGATACTATCAAAGATCACTTTTGCTGAAGTCGAGGCGATTAAAAAACGCTTTCTGATGATTAACAGGGAGCGGTTGCGCCGTGCAGAAGATTGCATGCGCAATAACCAGCGGGATTTCCTTGATTTTTTGCCGCTGCTGTTTCATACCAACCATACCCGGTTGCCCGGGTATTCCTCTAAAGATACGCCGGCGGGAATTTGTGACTATGTGCCGAGCAGTCGGGCGCTAACGGCGGCCAATAAATACGTCAATCGCTTTGAATATCAAAAACGGGCGATGCCGCGTTACGACATCATTTCGATGTTCCTGATGGGGAGTAGCGGCACGGTCGCCTATTCGAAAAAAAGCGACTTTGATATCTGGTTATGCCATCAAAACGACCTCAGTGCCGAGCGCTTGGCGGAACTTCAATCCAAGGCCACGGCCATTGAGCAGTGGGCCGATGAACAGGGATTGGAAGTTCACTTTTTCCTGATGGAGCCTGAGAGCTTTAAGGCGGGCAAGATTGTCGATTTGTCGTCGGAAAGCAGCGGCACGGCGCAATATTATCTGTTGCTGGAAGAATTTTATCGCACCAGCTTGTTACTGGCGGGGCGCTATCCTGCCTGGTGGCTGGTGCCTGTGGAGGAAGAGGCAAACTATGCCGCGTATATCAAAGGTTTACAGGAAAAACGTTTGATTGGCGAGAGTGAGACCGTCGATTTTGGCGGTATTCCTACGGTGCCTGCGGAAGAATTTTTTGGCGCTGCACTGTGGCAGCTGTTTAAGGGGATCGATTCGCCTTACAAGTCGGTGCTTAAATTGTTGTTGATGGAAGTGTATGCCCACGAATATCCGAATATCGAATTGCTGTGTTTGCGTTTCAAAAAGGCGATATTCAATGGTGAAAATGATCTGGACCGTCTTGATCCCTATTTGATGCTCTACAAAAAACTGGAAGAGTATCTGGTCAAGCGTGAAGATGAAGAAAGATTGGAGTTGGTGCGGCGTTGTTTTTATTTAAAGGTGGGTCAAAAACTAAGTCTGCCAGAGCCGAAAGATTTTGATTGGCGGCGTGATGTCATGCGTTCGCAGTCGAATTCCTGGGGTTGGGAACGCGGTCAGGTGCAAACCATCGACAATCGCGCGAACTGGAAAATCCAGCAGGTCGTCAAGGAGCGCGGAATACTGGTTAAGGAATTGACCTACACCTATCAGTTTCTATCGGATTTTGCGCGTAAATATGCGCAACTCGCCGCCATCAACCAGCGCGATATGACGGCGCTTGGCCGTAAGCTATACGCTGCATTTGAGCGCAAAACCGGCAAGGTCGAGATTGTTAATCGCGGGATATCGGAAAATGTATGGGAGCCGGTGCTGACCTTTTACCAAATTCGGCAACGGGATCATCAGGGTGGCTGGACGGTGTTGGTGGATGGGTCGGGTGAGGTGGGCGATCCCAATAATAGTTCAACGGCAGTCAAGCGCGCGCATAGTTTGATAGAGGCGTTATCGTGGGCGCACTTTAATGGCTTGATGGATGCAACCACGGTACCGAAGGCAATTCGTGCCGATGGCCGCCAGATAACGCGTGAGATTGAAGACTTTGAGCGGGCGATCGTGAAGCTCATGCCGAGATCATTGGTGCTGGAAACCAATGTCGATGCTTTAGGTCGGTCAGTAAAGGTGCAGCAGGCGGTTGTAGTCGTCAATCTTGGTGCTGATCCGATGGCGCAAAATGTGCGCGATGGCAAGTGCCTGGCCAGTAATCGTATGGATGCCTTCAGCTACGGCGGCATGTTCGAATGTCTGATCAGTAGCTTTGACATGATTCTGCTTACCAGTTGGAAAGAGGTGGTAACCTCGCATCATTCCGGGATTGAAAATGTGCTCAATGGCATCTCATCATATTTTCAATGGTCGCCCCCTTCAAAAGGGGTTGCGCCGCCGGCACCCGAGGTGTTGTGTGTCAGCCAAAATCACACAACAACAATCAGGCAGCGTGTTGAGCGATTGTTTAAAGAATTGATTGATTGTTTCTACGGGAGTAAAGAAGGGGTAAATAATCGCTTTGTGTTTATGGTGGAGCGTATCTATTACGTGCTCTATCTGGAAGATGACGCGTTACGTTATCAGCGGTTACCTTCATATGCCGATTTGTTGCGATATCTGGGTAAGGGGCGGCAAACGTTCGGTAGGGTGATCGTTGATGATGCGGCGCTTAATGACACTTTGTTGCCGCTAATGTTGAAATTTAATAAGCCTGGTGTGGTGCAGCTTTTCTACAAGGACGAGGGGCGAGTCGCGGATGTTTATGTGCTGGATGAGCATGGATCGTTATTCTACCAGCAGGTGGAGTTTTTTGATTCGCAGCGTTTGCTGTTGCATTTCCGGAAATTTTTTGACTCGGTATTGCATCGGCAGTATTTTCAGTTATCAGGATTGGAAGGAGCTTCTGGTGATGCGGCCGAAATAGAATATTTCCGTATCAGTCGCAATAGTCAGAATCAATTGCAAGTGGGTCGTATCGAACCCGTCGAAGGAACGGTAAAAGGCTTTTTCAGTATCCAAGTGCTGGCCGAAAATAACGATGTGGCACCGAATAGTTTCCGGATTTATTGCGATGATCGCGAGTTTTCCTCGCTGGAATATGGCAGCCGCTTATTTTCTGAGGTGGCAGCTTATATTGTATCCAGGCGCCAGGGTGGCCAGCGTTACCCCATTTTTATTACGGACCTTGATTTGCCGCCGAGCATGTTTGCCGATTATGGCGGTGGTCGGGCTCCGATTGCCGATTTTCTCAATTACAAGAAGAATATTGAGATCAAGCTCAATGAAGCGTTAGATGTGTTGTCGAGAGGGGGTGTGCACCCTCTTCGGCCAGGCAGTTAATGTTCAAGTATTCGCTTTAACCAGTGCGCAATATCCTCAATTTCCTCGCCACAAACGCTATGCGGCATTGGATATTCGCGCCACTCTACTTGATAACCTAAACTGCGTAACAAGTCTCGCGATTTGCAACCCGCAGCCCATGGCACGATAGTATCCGCAGTGCCGTGGGCCATCATGATCGGTGTGGTGAGCGACTGTTTGTGAAGCTTGGTTACGGCGTCATCGGCCAGCGGCAGGTAAGTTGAGAGGGCAAGGATGCCGCCCAGTGTCTCGGGATGGCGCAGTCCGGTGTGCAGGGCGATGGCGCCACCTTGAGAAAAGCCCGCCAGGATGATGCGTCGCGCCGGAATCCCCAACGCCTTTTCGTGAGCGATTAATTGTTCGATGGCGGCAGCGGAGGCGCAAATCCCCGCCGCGTCTTCAGTCTCGCGCAAATCGGAATGGCGGATGTCATACCAGGCGCGCATGACGTAACCGCCATTGATGGTGACGGGTATCTGTGGGGCGTGTGGCAGGACGAAGCGAATCCCAAGGGCGGGAGCGAGGCGCAGCTCCGGGACGACGCCAGCGAAGTCATAACCATCAGCCCCCAGGCCATGGAGCCAGATGACGCTGGCGCGGCCTGGGCCTGGCGGGTTGATTTCAACGGCGGGGAGCAGTTCGTTCATGCGTATTCCTTCAGCAGTTTGTTAAAAAATTCCCTTTCCCTCAGGGAGAGGGATGGGGGGGAAATGAATCGCAACTGTTTGATTATATCCCCTCGTCCTCGGCAGCTGCTCTGAGAGTACATGGACGTACGAATGCCGCGAGAGGGCAGGAGCCCGAAGCGGCCATGCGTTGCCCTCGACTTCCATCTCCTGGCGCAGTCTACCTCGCCCATCTATGTCCTCAGGGAGAAGGGACTAAGCGCTTTTTTCAACAAGCTGTTAGTTGGTTCCGGATTATAACGTTTTGTCCTGCTCCGGACAGCGTTTATACTGAGTACCTTTTACCGGAAGCGGAATGATGCCGAAATTCATGCGGTGGTTGGCTGGGGTGGCAGTGTTGTCTGTGGTGCTCGCCGGCTGTGGCCAGAAAGGTGATTTGTACTTCCCGGATCGGGATACGCAGCGGACAACAGGGTGAGGTTGGTGAATGGATTTTTTTGAATATCGTGATGGTGTGCTTCATGCCGAGGATGTAGACCTGCGGCGCGTGGCGCGCGATTATGGCACACCCTGTTATGTGTATTCCCGCGCCACGCTGGAACGCCATTGGCGTGCCTTTGACGACGCCTTGGCCGGGCGCCCGCATCTGGTCTGTTATGCCGTTAAAGCCAATTCCAATCTGGGATTATTGAATCTGCTGGCGCGTCTCGGCTCCGGTTTCGACATTGTGTCTGTTGGCGAACTGGAGCGTGTGGTACGCGCCGGGGGTGATCCGGCCAGAGTGGTGTTTTCGGGTGTCGGTAAGCGCGCCGATGAAATGCGGCGGGCGCTGGTGTTGGGGATTAAATGTTTCAATGTCGAATCGGTGCCGGAGCTGGAGCGTTTGCAATCCGTGGCGGCGCAATTGGGCAAGCGGGCGCCGGTATCCTTGCGCGTTAATCCTGATGTCGATGCCAAAACCCATCCCTACATTTCTACCGGGCTGAAGGAAAACAAATTTGGAATCGCGATTGATCAGGCGCTGCCAGTTTATCTGCAAGCCGCTGCGATGCCGAATATCGAAGTGGTGGGCGTGGATTGTCATATCGGTTCGCAATTGACGAGCGTCACCCCGTTTGTCGATGCCTTGGCGCGAGTGTTGAGTTTGATCGCAGACCTGAAGTCTAATGGGATTCAATTGCATCATCTTGATATTGGTGGCGGCCTGGGGATTCGGTATCGAGGCGAAACACCGCCGTCGCCAGCGGATTATCTCGGTGCCTTGATGCCGCAGTTGAAAGATATATCACTGGAAATTTTGGTGGAACCTGGTCGGGCGATCGTCGGTAATGCCGGGATCTTGCTGACGCAGGTGGAGTATCTCAAATGCACGCCGGATAAGAATTTTGCCGTCGTCGATGCGGCGATGAACGATTTGCTGCGGCCATCGCTTTATAACGCCTGGCAGGAGATTGTGCCGGTGGTGCAGGGGAGCGGCGAAAAACGTAGCTACGATATCGTTGGTCCGGTGTGCGAAACCGGCGATTTTCTCGGCAAGGATCGTGATTTGGCGGTTGCTCCGGGTGATCTGCTTGCTGTACGTGGCGCAGGTGCATACGGGTTTAGCATGAGTTCCAATTACAATACTCGGCCGCGCGTGGCAGAGTTGCTGGTGGATGGCGCTAATGTGCATGTTGTGCGGCGCCGTGAAACGCTTGAGGATATGTTGGCGCAAGAAGAAGTGTTGCCGTGAAATTGTGTTGACTTAATCAGGGTCCCCTGCTTGTTGAAAATTTCCCTCTCCCTCTGGGAGAGGGTTGGGGTGAGGGGGTAAATGGTTCTGACTGTTTGATTTTATCCCCTCATCCTAGCCTTCTCCCTCAGGGAGAAGGAACTAAAACAAGCCTCTAATTTAACGGCACCAATTCCGGCGTCGATTTAAAGCCACGGCCATCGCCGAGTTGATATTCAGAGCCGTCACCCCAGCAATAAAGTTTTTTGGTGGTGCCGCTGGTGGTGCGCAGACCGCAAGTCGTTTGCTTGCCAAGCGCTAACATCGGTGCGCCCGTGACAGAGGAAAGTTGCCAGTCAGCATAAGAGCTGGCGGCTTGGGGGGTTTGTTGCGGATTTGAGCTTGTGCCTGTTTGTCCTGCGCTATTGTTGCCCCAGCAAAACACAGTTTTGTAGCTGGGGTCATTGGGGGACTGGCTAACGGCGCAGCTATGGTCGTCGCCTACGGCAACATCAATCCAGTAGGCGTTGTTAAGGCTTTCTTGATATGGGAATAAGGTATTGCCTCCGGTGCCGTTACCTAGTTGGCCCTTGCTGTCATTGCCCCAGCACCAGAGGGTGTTGGCACCAGTAATGACATTATGGCGAATACCGCAGGTGTGTTGTCCGCCGACGCTGACCTTGATCCAGTCCGAGGCATGCGTGCAGGCAACGTCGATGCAAACTTCCTTGGGGACAGGGACGGGAGTGTTTGTGGTGTTGTCGCCGATCTGCCCATAGGTGTTGTCGCCCCAGCACCAGAGCGTGTTGTTCTTAATCGCACAGGTATGTTGGTCGCCGGCGCTGACAGTGCTCCAGTTGGTAGCAGCAGTGTTTTCTTGTTGCGGAGTTTCTGTTGGAGGACCGGCGACCACATTTCCGAGTTGGCCCGAACTGTTAGCGCCCCAACACCAGAGGGTGTTGGCACCAGTAATGACATTATGGCGAATACCGCAGGTGTGTTGTCCGCCGGCGCTGACATATTGCCAATCGTTGGCAAGGCTTGATTCTTTTGCAGGCGACCAGTAGGTATAAGTTGCTGCACCGGGCCGTCCGAGCTGTAATTGGCTGTTGTCTCCCCAGCACCAAAGGGTGTCAGTAGATCCGGCATCGCTTCGGATAGCACAGGTGTGGTTGGTGCCCGTAGAGAGTTGCTTCCAGGTGGGTTGTGGGTTGAGAGGCGGGTTGAAATTGAGTTTATCTATCAAATTCGCCCGACTTTGCACAGTGCCATCGCCCAGCTGGCCATACTGGTTGAGGCCGCCACAATAAATGACGCTCCCCAGGCTGACGTCATCAAGAATACCGCAGGTGTGACCAGCGCCAGAGTCAACTTGTTTCCAGGCCAGTGGCGTGATGTTGGTTGGCGATGAGGTGTTGATCATCGAGCCCAATCCTAATTGCCCCTGGATATTCAGCCCCCAACAGTAAAGTTTGTCGCTATTGTTGATGGCGCAGGTGTGGGAGGCGCCACTGGCCACCCTCTTGACGCCGACACTGCTGGCCACCTGTTGCGGGGTGGCGACAGGTGCAGTAACACCGCCCCCCATCTGCCCATAATCACTGTTGCCCCAGCACCAAAGCGTATTGTCGGCTTTGATGGCGCAGGTATGCGTGCTGCCGAGCGAGAGGCTGGACCAGGTAGTGCCGATATTAATGTAGGTTGGGATTGTTGCGGATGTTGTCGTGCCATCCCCATATTGCCCAAAACTGTTGTCGCCCCAGCAGTAAAGTTTATTGTCGAAACCACCGCCCGCTACTTCGCGACGGATGCCACAGGTATGTTCGCCGCCAGTACTGATCGCGTTCCAGTCGGTGGCGGCGCCAACCTGGGTAAGAGTATTGCGGTTTGTCGTGTCGCCGATGCCGACACCAAGTTGTCCTTTGTTGTTTTTACCCCAGCACCAGAGGGTGTTGTTGAAGCTTCCACCGCCAACGTCAACATGACGGATGCCGCAAGTGTGGTCGCCGTTGGCGCTGATCGCAAGCCAGTCAGAGTCAGCGCCGATCCTTGTTTGGCTGGGCTTCTCTGCAAATGTACCATCACCCACTTGGCCGGATGCGTTCGCGCCCCAGCACCAGAGCGTGTAACCGCTCTTGATGGCGCAAGCGTGATTATTGCCGAGGGCGATGCTGATCCAGGTGTCAGTGCCAATCAAAGTGGGGTTTGATGTTGGTAGTTTGGTATCATTTCCAACCTCCCCATTCGTATTTATTCCCCAACAGTACAGCTTGTTTTGCATGTCGAGCGCGCACGTGTTCTGGGCGCCACCTTCCACCTGCGCCCAGGTTTTGGTGATCTCAATAGGGAGGGGGGTGCTTTGGTCTTCAACGCTGCCGCTACCCAGTTGCCGGCTGGTGTTTTGCCCCCAGCACCAGAGCGAATTATCGATTTTTTTGATGGCACAACTGTAGTTGTCGCCTACGCCCAAAGTCTTAAAGCCAGTGACGGGCTCGGTTGGTGTGGTGGTTCCACTGCCAGAGGGGGTGGTGGTCGTTGCTGGTTTTTCAGTGGCTTTGGCCAGAGTCGGCGTGACGCGGGGATTATCAACGCTGGAGTCAATGCAACCCTGGAAGGCGAATGACAACGCTAGAATGAATAACATTACCAAGGATTGATTTATTGATCCGGCCTGATGAAGTTTTAACTTCGATTTGCACGGACGCTTCTTGTCCAGGAACCAGCAGCCGAAGGCCGCAGCAACTTCCCTTCTCCCGCGAGCGGGAGAGGGTGCCCCGGAGGGGAGGGAGATGGGCGCGACTTCAAACATATTTATGCCGTATCAAAAGACTGAATATAACCCTGCCGGTAACGAAATGAATCACGCGATGTGCTCCTGAGCAATAACCCGCGGGGCAATGGCAAACCCCTGCTGCCGCCACGCCTCATACACAACCACCGCCACCGTATTTGACAAATTCAGGCTGCGGCTGTCCGGGCGCATGGGCAATCGTAACAGCTGGTCAGGAGAAAGTGTGCGCCGGAAAGGTTCCGGTAACCCACTGGTCTCCGCCCCGAACACCAAGGCATCACCCGGCTGATAGTCAACATCACTGTAATTTCGCTGGCCGCGCGTCGAAAGAGCAAAAACCCGCGAAGGTTGTATCGTGGTCAGGAAATGGTCAAAGTCCGGATGTTCCCGCACCTGCGCCAGATCGTGATAATCCAGCCCAGCCCGCCGTAACTGCCTGTCTTCCAAGGTAAATCCCAGGGGATGGATCAGGTGTAGCCAAGCCCCGGTATTGGCGCAGAGCCGGATCACGTTACCCGTGTTGGGCGGGATTTCGGGTTGATAGAGGACGACGTGAAACATATGAATTTAGTCAGATAATGCTGTGTTGGAATTTAGATATGTTGATAATTTTATATAAAAATCATATGTTTTTCTATGGCCGCGCATAAATGTATAACGCATTGTTATACATCACGTTAGAGCAGGGAGACGGATGCCGCCTCCATTTTAAGCGAATGTTGACATGCCATGTCATCGTCGGCGACAAACTGATAGAATTTCCGGGTTTAACGGCGTGATCGGTTTGCGGTTATAATGCGGGCGGTAGCGTTAGGGTACATAGGGAAATTTGTATCCAGTCGATTGATTGTTGAGCTTGATAGCGGGTTGAGCGAGCGATCCATGCTGAAGTATCGTAAGTCGGCAAAGTAATTGCATCTCGCCATCAATAAATAACTGTTGATTGTGATTCGTGCAGTCAAATGAGTTAGCGACACTGCTTGGATCATTAAGCATCTGTAGGATTCGGGGAAGGGAAGTACAGGATGTTAGAAAGCAGATGCAGAAGCTCGGAGCAATCTGGTCGGTCACAAGGACAGTCAGCGCCAGCGCCTGATAAAGAAGATATGTCCTTATTGTTGTTCAGCAAAGGAATTTGCTCTGACATGCCTTGGTATGTGGTGCAGACCAAGCCGCGTCAGGAGCGTGTCGCCGAGGAAAACTTGTCGCGCCAGGGGTATCACTGCTATCTGCCCCGTATCAAGATAATCAAATTTGTACGCAATCGCGAAGTCATTCAACTGGATCCATTATTTCCAGGGTATGTTTTTTTTCAGCCCGCTCATGCCGAGCATTCCATTGCGCCAGTGCGCTCAACGTTGGGCGTGCTAAAGATCGTTCGTTTCGGTGAAGAATTCGCGGTAATGCGCCCGAAAACGCTGGAAAACATCAGGCAGTTTGAAATGCAGCAGCATGCCACACAGTACGCGGAACTCACCCCAATCAAACCTGGTGTCGTGGTTCGTGTGGCAAGTGGACCGTTGGCTGGACTGGAAGGCTTGGTTTCCAGTATTTCGGAAAAGCGCGTGGTCGTTCTGTTTCAATTGTTAGGGCAAGACACCCAAGTAAGATTAAGCCCGCACCAGCTTAAGTTGGCAGGTTAGTATCCCGTTGCGCCCCCTCTCCCGCATGGCGGGTTGGGGAGAGAGTATAGCCCGTGTCGGGCGGTATTCAAAACCGCCTGACAGCGGAACAATTTAGATTTAATTCTATGCTGTGCATTTTTGATAAGGTGCAAAGGCAGGGCGGTAGCGTGGCTAATTGGCTGGCTAGCACGAAGCTAACCAGGATTACCTGATACAACATATTTTAGGAAAAAACGATGAGTACCTCTATTCTTGATACTGGCATCAAGCTCGTAAAAAATGTGGGTAGGTTTAACTTCGGTGCTGGTTGTCTAGATGAATTACCGAAGCATTTGGCGGTTCGTCGCGATCTCGCAGCCAAGGAGGGAGAAAACTCTAACGTCATATATCTCATTGACGAATTTTTTGCCAATCAAAAAGAGATGCTTATCCGGGTGGGTGTAAATCCTCAGGACAGAATTGAATTTGTATCTACTCGCGAGGAGCCCAAGACAGACGCAATTGACCAGCGTGTTGCGGCGTTAAAGGGGGCGGGGTATTCAAGCCCCGTGGCGATTGTTGGAATAGGTGGCGGCATCACTTTAGATACGGCGAAGGCTGTGGCCAACCTGTTTACTAATGGTGGACGTGCAGAACAATATCAAGGCTGGGATCTGGTTAAGGTTCCCGCTGTTTATAAAATCGGAGTCCCTACAATTTCTGGTACGGGCGCTGAAGCAACGCGAACCTGTGTTATGACCAATACTAAAAGCGGGCTGAAGCTGGGGATGAATAGTGATCACACCGTTTTTGATCACATTATTCTTGATCCGGATCTTACCTCGACTGTTCCTCGTGACCAATATTTCTATACGGGAATGGATGCCTATATTCATTGTATTGAATCAATGGCGGGTAGTTATCGTAATGCCGTAGGAGATGCTTATTCCCGCGAAACAGTTAATCTTTGTCGGCAAGTGTTTCTGTCTGACGATATGATGTCAAACGACGGCCGTGAGCGGCTGATGGTGGCCTCCTATCTGGGCGGGTGTGCCATTGCGGCCAGTTATGTGGGGTTGGTACATCCGTTTTCAGCTGGGCTTAGTGTCGTGCTGGGGCTGCATCATTGCGTGGCTAATTGCATTGCCATGCGGGCGATGCAAGAATTTTATCCTGAGGCTTATGATGAGTTTTGGCTTATGGTAGATCGTCAGAGAGTGAATATCCCTTCCGGCGTTGCTCAGGGGCTTACCGAGAATCAATATCGTGCGCTCTATGAATCAACGATTATTCATCAGAAGCCGCTTACGAATGCCTTAGGGGCTGATTATCGCAGTATTCTCACATATGACAAAGTGGTGTCACTGTTCCAAAAAATGTGATTTTTTATTGGGGATGGCGGGATTATTAAAGTGGGGTTGTTGATATGCCAGGGTTTGAACTCATAGGTGCAGAAGAACAAGCTGAGGTTAATGATGTTTTTGCGCATGGCGGTGTGTTGTTCCGTCACGGTTTTGATGGGTTGCGGAATAATTGCTACAAGGTGCGTGAATTCGAGGCCGCGTTTGCAAGTGCTATGAATGTGCCTCACGCGCTGGCGGTTACCTCTGGGACCGCCGCGTTGCGTGTAGCTCTGGCGGCGCTGGAGATTGGTCCAGGCGATGAAGTTATCACTCAGAGCTTTACCTTTGTTGCCACTGTTGAAGCGATTATTGAGTCAGGGGCAACGCCGGTATGTGCAGAAATAGACTCGACATTTAATCTTGATCCAGAAGATTTGGAACGACGCATCACTGAGCACACACGTGCTGTTATAGTGGTTCATATGCTCGGGACGCCGGCGCGATTGCCTGAGATTAAGAAAATATGCCAGAAGCATGGGTTGTTTTTGATAGAGGATTCCGCTTGGGGATGTGGCGGCAGTTTAAATAATAAACCGCTAGGTACCCACGGAAATATAGGGACTTTTAGTTTTGATTTCGCCAAAACCATGACTACCGGAGAAGGTGGAATGGTTGTGTTTAACTCCAAACGGCATTATGAGCTTGCGGCCGCTTGGCATGATCATGGACATGAAAATAATCCCGCTGTGCCACGGTGGGAAGATACGCGTTCCGGAAGTGGATTTAATTATCGCATGATGGAATTGCAAGGTGCTGTGGGGTTGGCGCAGTTAAAAAAATTACCGCATGTTGTCGCCGCTCAACGTGAAAGTCGGGCCCGGATCTGGAATGCTATTCATGATCTGCCGGGAATTACTGCTCGTGAGGTGCCTGAAGGTTCGTTTGAAACCGCCGATGCTCTGGTATTTACAGTATCAGATCGAGAAACGGCTTTGCGTTGTCGTGCCGCTTTGCTCGATAAGGGGGTGTCTACCAAAATCTTGCCGGAGGCAACTACATGGCATTTTGCGGCAACTTGGACGCACATGCCGCAACTAGTAAACGCGCATGGTGGTGACGTGACATGTGCTTTCCCTAAGTCTAAAGCCTTGCTTGACCGAGCGGTGTCGTTACCGGTTATGGTTAAGATGGCGGAGGACCTGCCTGGAAAGATTCTTGCAGCGCTTTCCAGCGCGCTACGGGCATGATTTGTCGAAGGATGTCGAGATGACTAAAGTGCCAACAGTTTCCGTTCTGGTTCCGGTGCATAACCAAGAGAAATATATTGGGAGGTGTTTACGTTCCCTTTTGGCGCAAAATATGCCTCGCGATGCGTTTGAGATTGTTGTGATAGATGATGGTAGTCATGACCGTACACCTTACGCATTGGAGTTGTTCTGTGACGAAATTACTCTGGTGCGTAATGATGCCAATATCGGCTTGCCGGCTTCGCTTAACCGGGGCATTCGTGTGGCAAGCGCACCTTTTGTCGTGCGAGTCGACTCGGATGATTATGTTAATGCCAATTTTTTAAGTGTGTTAAGTCTATTTTTGGCGAATAACCATTATATGGACGCAGTGGCTTGCGATTATCTGTTGGTTGATGATCGAGAGGATGTTTTGGGTCGTAAAAGCTGCGTGGATGATCCTATTGCATGCGGAATAATGTTTCGTACAGAACAGCTTATAGATATTGGTCTATATGATGAAAGTTTTTTGTTGCATGAAGAGCGAGATTTGCGTCTGCGATTCACGCAGAAGTATTCGATTTATAGAGTGGAGTTACCGCTCTATCGCTACCGGCGTCATGAGGCAAATATTACAAACAACGCGGAAGCTATGGGTATATATATGAGAAAATTGGTAAAAAAACATGGTGAGGGGGCTCGCTAATTCTATGACGGCAATCACATTAGGTAACTCCATAGTTAGTCCATATGCTCGTCCTTACATAATCGCAGAAATAGGCGTAAATCATGAAGGTTCTTTGGATCAAGCTCGTCGGTTGATAGACTTGGCCAAGGAGGGTGGTGCTGACGCCGCTAAATTTCAGAGTTATAAAGCCGATACTTTGGCCTCAAAACATTCGCCAGCTTATTGGGATACCACTAAAGAACCAACACTCAGTCAGCACCAGCTTTTTAAAAAATATGATAACTTCGGACCGGACGAGTACATAGCGCTAGCTAAACATTGTCATGAAGTGGGTATAGATTTTTTGTCGACACCATTTGATGATGCTGCAATTGAGTTTCTTGATCCTCTGGTGCCATTTTACAAGATTGCTTCCGCTGATCTCACTAATATTCCATTTTTGCGTAAGGTTGCGGCAAAAGGTAAACCGGTTGTGCTTTCAACGGGAGCCTCGAC
This sequence comes from Gammaproteobacteria bacterium, assembly GCA_016200485.1. NCBI lineage: Bacteria > Pseudomonadati > Pseudomonadota > Gammaproteobacteria > Gammaproteobacteria bacterium. The sequence goes on along the minus strand of JACQEP010000017.1, from coordinate 39,312 downwards.
CTTGGGGGAAATTGATATCGCGGTTGATGCGCTAACTAAAGCTGGTTGTCAGGATATTGTCTTATTGCACTGCATACTTAATTATCCCACCAATAATGCTAATGCTCATTTGCGTATGATTTCAGGATTGCGGAGGGCGTTTCCTGAGCGGCTCATTGGGTATTCGGATCACACTCTGCCTGATGATGCTATGACGTCACTGGTGACGGCCTTTCTCCTAGGTTCGGTTGTGATCGAAAAGCATTTCACACATGACAAGACCTTGCCTGGCAATGATCATTATCATGCGATGGATTTAAAAGACTTGGCGCGTTTTGTTGACCTGGTAGACCGAATTGGCAATTTGCTGGGACCTTCAGATCACAAAGCGCCGATATCCACCGAGGCGATTTCCCGGCTTAACGCACGGCGCAGTATTGTATTAACCAAGGATGTGCCTGTTGGGCATCGATTGGGAAGTGGTGATCTCACGTATAAACGTCCGGGGACTGGTGTAAGTCCCTTGTATTGGGATGAAGTTCTTGGGAAATCAGTGAGTCATTCACTAAGCGCTGATCATGTTTTGCAATGGGCTGACCTCGATAACACTAAGGTATGAAGGCTAGCGTTGTTGCCATTGTTCAAGCGAGAATGGGGTCCTCGCGTTTTCCAGGAAAAATGCTTGCTAAGCTCGGATCGTATCCACTGCTTGAGTGGGTGTTGAGACGGGTTAGTCAATCCCAACAATTGGATCATGTGGTTCTGGCTACCTCTGATCGACCAAGTGACGACTTGTTGGTGAGTGTCGCTGAGCAGTGTGGAATAAAGGCATTCCGTGGCAGTGAATCAGACGTCCTTCAGCGGTTTGTGGGGGCTGCCAGGCAGACGCGAGCTGACTGGGTTGTGCGTGTTTGTGGAGATAATCCGTTTATTGATCCGGGGGAGATCGATCGATTGGTAGAGTATTTTGCCAACAATCCCTGTGACTACGCATGTAATCACCTTGATCGCCTGAATAGTCATTACGCTGACGGTTTTGGTGCAGAGATCCTGAGCGCCAAGTTGTTAGAAAAAATTAATGAAGTTGCTAACGAATTACGGTATCGGGAGCATGCGACACTATATATTTGGGATCATGTTCATGATTTTCAAATTAAATCCGTGTCAGCGCCTACTGCGCTTGCGTATCCACACCTTCGTTTTGATGTCGATATGCAGACTGATCTAGCAAGGTTGGGTGATTTTGTGAAAGCGGGGGTGACCTTCTCTACGCCAGCCTCAGAGATTGTTGATTTGGCTCTCGCTGGGATCTAGAAACTAACATTCAGCCATGACTCAAACTAAAGTGTTGGAAACAGAGTTTGACTTTTATTTGAGACGACTTTTCCCGATTACTCGAAGTCTAACCGGTAATGGTAATCGCGAAACGCTGGAAATACTGAGCGAAATTATTCCAATTGCTCAATATGAGGTACTTTCCGGAACGCCCGTCTACGACTGGGTTGTGCCGGACGAATGGAATATCCGTGATGCGTGGATTGCGACCGCGGATGGTCAGCGTGTAGTTGATTTTAAGCAAAATAATTTGCATGTCGTAAGCTATAGCGAACCTGTTAATCTCAGTATGACCTGGGATCAGCTCAAGCAGCACATTCATGTTCATCCCGAATTACCAGGGGCGATTCCTTATCGTACGAGCTACTATCGGCGCGATTGGGGTTTCTGTGTTACGCATGCCCAATATGCAGAGCTTGAACGCATTGATGGTCCATTACAAGTGATTATCGATAGCGATCTTAGCCCTGGGGCGTTAACGTATGGTGAATGCCTAATTCCTGGACGATCAAAACAAGAAATCCTAATTTCGTGTTATCTCTGTCATCCTTCGATGGCTAACGACAGTCTGAGTGGCGTGTTGCTCACTGCCTTTCTTGTGCGGCGCATCGCTGAAATGAAAGAAAGGAAGTTTTCCTATCGTGTCGTGTTTGTGCCAGAAACGCTCGGTGCGATTGCTTACTGTGCGGCAAATGAAGCGGCTATCAAGCAAATCGATATCGGTTTGGTAGTGACTACCGTCGGTGGCCCAGGAAAATTCGGATATAAACAAAGTTGGCAGCTGGGGCATGCGATTAACAGGATGATTGAACAAGTTTTTAAAGAGGCGGGACAAGAGTTCATTGCTTATCCGTTCGATATTCATGGAAGTGATGAAAGGCAATACTCTTCTCAAGGATTTCGCGTTAATTGTGCAACGATCTGTAAAGATCGTTACTATGAATATCCAGAATATCATAGCTCATTGGATAATTTGGAATTCGTTAATGCCAGACAAATAGTTGCTACCTATGATTTATATCTCCGGCTTATCGCAAAAATCGAAAACCGGAAGATTTATCGTAGCCGTATTCCATATGGAGAAGTGATGCTCTCACGGCATGACTTATACCCTGCGCAGGGTGGAGCCCAGAGGCCTGAACTCGGGGGGCGCTCTGAGCTTGATCTTATTCTTTGGTTATTATTCCGGTGTGATGGCCGTAACTCTTTGGATGATATTGCCTGCGAGCTGGGTGTGAATAGTGAAGTTTTATTTCCTCTTGTGGAGCGTTTGAAAGAAAGAGGGGTGCTGGCAGATGTCTAGCTCAAAGCTTGAGCTTGTGCCGGTGCGAAAGGAAGATGCATGGGATGAGATGGTTTGTCGTTCTCCTCAAGGGACAGTGTTTTCAGATCGGCTATATCTTGATGCGTCAGGATGCAATTATCATTTGTATTGGGTTAAACAAGGATCAGAAATTAAGGCCGGAGTTGCTCTAGTTGTATCAAATGACGATACACGCTGTGAGATGGATGACTTGGTGATTTATGGCGGGCTCATGTTTGATCTGGATATGAATCGGCCATATGTTAAGCGTAGGCATGATGAATTTCAAATTGCTGAATATGTTATAGAGCAAGTTACACAAAAATATGTATCAATTGAGTTTCAGTTGGCGCCGCAGTTTCTCGATCTGAGACCATTTCTGTGGCACGAATATCATGAGCATCAGAGTCGAGGGTTCGGATTCGATTTGCGATATACATCTTATGTTGATATTTCAAGCCTACAAGGCTTTGTTGGGCGAGAAGAAGAATCTCCCTGTTTTTGCAATATGGAAACGGTAAGGCGGTATAGTGTGAGGGAGGCCCGGCGGAAGGGTGGCTCTGTTGCGTGCGTGTTTGATAGCGATACTATCGTTGATTATTATCGTCACTTGATGGAGCGTCAGGGAGAGGCTCAGTCATCTGCTAAGTTATCTAACATGAAAAAGGTTATGGATGTTCTAATGGAGGCTGGCAGAGGTGCTGTTTACCATGTTCTGAATTCAAAAGAAACTGTAATTTACTCAGTGTTTTATGGCTGGGATACTAAGCGCGCATATTATCTTTTTGGTGCGGGACATCCAGAGATTAGTGAGTCTTGGCAGGGGACTTTGGCTCATTGGGAAGCATTCAAAGACTTAGCTAAGCGCAAATCCATAAGAGAGGTAGATATGGAAGGCGTTAATAGTCCAAAGAGAGGATGGTTTAAACTCGGATTTGGTGGAAACCTTAGCCCCTATTATCACGTTTATAAAAGGGAGTTGGGTTAGTATTTTTCTTGATCTAATGTTAAGAATTGAACATAACTTTACAGTTAAGCTAGGCCAACCTAGAAATTCAATAAATTGAGAGGATATAACATGGGTGAAAAATACACGCCGGTCAATAAGGGCCATTTCTATGAGCTGGAGCCCCCAGAGCGTGTCGCGGCATTCGTTGAAAAGTTGTCCAGGGGTTGGGAAGAAGAGTACCGAGAATATCGAAGGCTCTGGAATGAACTTCCTGAAAAAGGTGAAGTGAGAGATTACCCGCTCTTGGTTGATCTGGAGACGGTGTCACGATGCAACCTTAATTGCCCAATGTGTCCGACGGTTACGGATGAATTTGTTGAGAAGCGAGTTAAGCCCTTCAAAAAGGGGCAGCTAAGTTTTGATGTTATTAAAAAAGTAATTGCAGAAGTGGCGGGAAAGGTTTATTCATTAAGATTAAGTTGGATCGGTGAGCCAACACTTCACCCTAAATTAATCGATGCAGTGAAGTTGGCGAAACAGAGCGGCATCAAAGAGGTTTCGTTTTTGACGAATGGATATCGGTTAGAGCTTGATTATTTTATTAAGCTTGTGGATGCGGGAATAGATCTTATTACTGTTTCCATTGATGGTATGGGTGAGACCTATAATCAGATACGAAAACCACTAATATTCGACGAGACCTTGAAGAGGCTGCAAGATATTTCCGATTATAAGAAGGCAAACAATCTGGAGAAGCCGTTAATAAAAATCCAAGGTGTATGGCCAGCCATCAGAGAAAATCCGGAAAAATTCTATAATACATTCGCCCCAATCGTCGATCTAATTGCGTTTAATCCGCTAATTGATTATTTGCATAACGATACAAATATTGTTTATGTGGACAATTTTGCATGTCCGCAGCATTATCAGCGAGTAGTTATTGGTTCAAATGGTAAAGCGTCGATGTGTAGTAGTGATGATTTCATGGATATCGACATAGGTGACATAACTACGCAAACAATTCATGAAATCTGGCATGGAAATAAATTTAAGGCAGTTCGTGCAATACATGCTAGGCCCGATGGGTTCAAGGAACTTAAGCCGTGTAAGAATTGTTTCTATCCTCGCAAAACCGCGGCTGATGAGGAGGCTATGATCAATGGTCGGTTGATCAGGATAGAAAACTATATAAATCGTGCTCAAGTGGTCGGAAAATAGTAGAGATGTGTTGTAGGTGTTCTGGATGACGACTCGTTTGTCTGCTGAAGAATTGGGTATAAGTGGTCGGCTGGAGTTGATGCTGTGTCGGCTTCATCAGAGAAAATATTGTCACTTGGTCGGAAATGCGACAACCGGCCTTTATCTCGCGTTAATGATTCAAGGGCAGCGCGGGCTAAAGGTCGGAATTCCTAATAGTGTGTGCCCCAATGTGCCTCTGGCGGTGTATCTCGCAGGGGCTGAACCGGTTTATCTTGATGTCTCAAGGTCAAATTTGGGTTTATCTCCGTCTGCCCTAGATGGAGTATCCGATTTAGCCACTATTATTGCTGTTCATGCCTACGGCATGCCATGTGATATCGAAAGCATTGAGGCATATTGTGCCGAAAACAAGGTATGTCTTATAGAAGATGCGGCGGTTGCGCAGGGGGCGATGTTGGGGAGGCGTCCTGCGGGATCTTTCGGGGCGATGTCGGTTGTCAGCTTCGGTGCCGGGAAAGTTGTTGAAGCGGGTGGGGGTGGGGCAATATTAACTGATGATAAGGAAATATATCAGGCGTTAGTGAGTCTTAGCTTAAAGTTGCCGAGTTATACAGATACATTTGGTCAAACCATCTCGGAACTGGGTGCTTATCATACAAAAATTTATAACGAGCAATATCTCGCGCGAAAGTATGAAGTGCTTCCAAAATTATTTAAACAACGGGCGCTGCAAGAAGGGGCTTCATTCTTATATCAATTTCCAAGGGAGCTTGAAGCTACAATTGGCGACAAAATCCAAGCATTGCCGAAGCTTATCCAAACGCGAACCGATAATGCGAGTTTTCTAATTGATCGGTTAAGCGGTTACGAAAGCATTGGTATTTACCCGGTTATGTTTAGTCCTGGGGCAGTGCCGTGGCGTTTTAATTTGCTCGTGGAACGAAAGCGCGATGAAATTTTACGTTCACTGCTAAACAGCCGGGTAAAAATAAGCAGTTGGTATCCGTCTACAGACCTGTTTTTCGAATGTCGATCTGAATCCCTGGTAACAACGCCCGTGGCTGATGCTGTCTCGGAAAATATTCTCAACGTGTGGATTAACGAAACTATAGACAAGGCATATCTACGTGATATTTCTCAACAGCTTATTCAACGGTGCGCCGAGTAGCTCGCGAATCTGACATTTCGAGAGACTGTCTGATATTACGATCGAAAATTACTTAAGTATGGGGCGATAATTAATGTATTTACTTTCTATGTACACCAATATGCCTTCTAGTGTCTCGTTGTTTGACGGGAAAGAAGTACTCGCGGCAACACATGAGGAGCGATTTACAAGAAGAAAAAATGATGAGGTCTTTCCAGAGAGATCAATTGACTATTGCTTAAGTCGCGCAGGAATTTCCACGTCGGAATTAGATGGTGTTGCTATAGCAAGTTATATTGCCCCTTTCGATGACACGATCTGTCATAGAAGTCAGTGGACTGTGGAAGACTATTTAAGAGAGCAACATGAGAGATGGCGACCATATCTGGTTGAACGGACTAGCGAGCTCAAATCTTTGTTGGATATTTTTCCGGAAAAAATCGATCTGAATATGTATCCGGCAGCTTATTGGCGGGAAAATTATAAAAAAAGCGATCGAAATGAGCATTATCCAGAGGACCGAGTAAAGATAGTTGCCAATTACCTGGGTATAGACGTGTCCAAGGTGCATCGGATCGATCATCACCGATGTCATGCGGCATATTCTTATTACGCGTCGCCATTTCGAGGTGAAAAAATATTGGCCCTCACCGTGGATGGTTGGGGAGATGGTATGAACGCAACCATCGGAGTCTTTGATGAAGATGGCAAATATGAGCGTTATTATGCAACCGATCAGTGCTCAATAGCACGCTTCTACCGGTATATGACCCTCGTATTGGGAATGAAGCCTAATGAACATGAATATAAGTTGATGGGGCTTGCTCCTTATGGAAGGGAAAAATATGCCAAAAAGGCGTTGGAAGTGTTTCGGCGTACTTTGTACGTGGATGGCACGGAATTTAAATGGAATGAAAAGCCGACAGATAGTTATTTTTGGTTCCGCGAGCGACTGGAGGGAGTGAGGTTCGATAACATCGCTTGGGCGCTGCAGTCCTGGGTAGAAGAACTCTTGTTGGAATGGGTTCGTAACTGTATCGCGACCTATGGAATTCGTAAATTAGTAATTTCTGGTGGGGTTGCCATGAACATCAAAGCGATGGGCAGAATTGCAGCTATGCCAGAAGTCGAAAATCTTTTTGTGGGAGGCTCTGCTAGTGATGAATCGATGGCGATCAGCGCCGGAATTTGTCTCGCTGAGGATATGATTCGTGCTGAGGGTAAGAGTTGGGACAGCCGGTCCGTGTATTCACTGCCCCACCTTTATCTTGGGCCGGAGGCTTCATTTGAGGATGAAGAATCAGTGCTCAAGATACTCGATAAAGATAAATATATTGTTGAGCGTGATTTTACGCCTAGAAGGATTGCGTCATTACTTAAGGATGGGAAGATCTTGGCGCGCTGCGCTGGAAGAATGGAGTTTGGCCAGCGCGCACTCTGTAATCGTTCAATACTGGCCGATCCAAGCAGTTTGCGCGTCAAGGAAAAAATTAATGCCGCTATAAAGAGTCGTGATTTTTGGATGCCGTTTGCACCTGTGGTAATGGATAAATACGTACACAAGTATCTCATCAACCCTAAGAGCCTAGAGTCGCCGCACATGACAATTGGGTTTGAGACTACAGATGAGGGATACGATGCGATGATTGCTGCTTGTCACCCAGCGGATCGAACGGCTAGAGCGCAAATTCTGCATCGTGAGACAAATCCAATGGTTTATGAAATATTGGAGGCGTTCGAATCATTAACTGGCCGTGGCGCGCTGCTTAATACAAGCTTTAATCTCCATGGGTATCCTATTGTTAATACTCCGGCTGAAGCGTTAGACGTGTTGGAGCGAAGTGATTTAGATGGTTTAATTCTTAATCATGCGCTAATAATGAAGGTGTAAAAATGTCAAATAAATTCAAAAAAGAAGTGCTTACCGCTTTCCAAAAGGTTAGTCCCTCGCGAATAAATATTGAAGATGACGAGATGCTGCGGAAATATACGCAGAGTCATTACAATCTCTTTTTCCGTAAATTGAAATTTCCACCAGAATTGTTTAAGGGGAAAACGGTCATAGATTTTGGTTGTGGAACAGGCGAGGTTGATGTCGTTCTGGCTAATTGGGGAGCGGACGTAAGGGGGTTCGATTTCAATCCGATTTCAGTTGAGCGTGCTAATGGGCTCAAGGATAGATTTAAAGTGCCCGGCCAGCTGAGGTTTTCCGTTGGGGATATTGACGCTTTTGAAATTGAACCTGCGAGCGCTGATTTGTCTGTGAGTTTTGGCGTTATCGCTCATGTGCCAGATCAGAAGCATATGTTCCAGCGCATGGCGCAAACCGCTAAACCAGGAGGATATCTCATCTTGGGTTATGTCGAGGATGCTGGGTTAATTCAGCGCCTGTTGCACCGCGCGATTGTTCGGGTAAATGCAGACAAAACTGACGAGGAAATTTTTCGTATTGCGCAGACCTGTTTTGCAGAACATATCGATCGTTCAGTCCAGTATGGAGGGCGAACGGCCGCCAGTGTTATTAACGACTATTTGGTAAACCCGCATTATCTAGGACTATCAAGTAATACGCTGATGAACTGGGCAACTGGGCTGGGATTGGAGTTTTACTCTACATGCCCTAATACCGATTTGCCATTTGTGGTTGACTCACCTTATTTCATGCCAATCTCCCGAACGTCTGAGGTTTATAAATTATTCACGAGTCTTAATCGATTGCGATGGCTTTTTGCTCAGCAAGAAGATTCAACGGTCTTTTCGGAGATTAAGGGGGATATGGATGATCTTGGTGAGAAAATCGAGACCTTTTTAAGTGGCCTTAACGGCATATTGCAAGACGAGGTTTATACTGACGTTTCTCTTGCCGATTTTAGGGGGCAACTGCGCGCAGTCAGTGACGCGTTTGATCGAGCCGGCTTGGCCGTTTTGGCTTATGCGCGAAAACATCTCGAAGAGTTGGGGGGCGAGTTGGATCGTGTGTTGACGTTGATAGTTCGTAAAGCTACGGAAGGTAAAGATTTTGATTTGAAACAGGTTCAGGGCTTATTATTTAAGGGGTATAACGGTTTGGGGACTAACTATACGGTATGGCATAGGCCTGCATGAATCAGTGGTTGTTCGTAACCACTAGATTGTGGCGTTATTTCTCCCTGTATTTTTTAAAGCCATTTGATGCAGTTAACGATACGCTGACCGCTAGTCTTGTATATCGTCTAAATTGGTCCGGAGACTTCGTTGAAATCGGCTCTGGTGATGGTGTATACAGCTATATAATGCATGGTGGTAGCTTTCCGATTTGGTTCGATCGTTACTTGTTAACAGATCTCGGTCGAGCAGATATCTATGATACGCATCGGGAAAATATCTTGCCTAGAGCAAACTCATTAGATTTTCCAATTATCAAAAAAGCAATAGATGCCAAGCGAAGCCATGTGGAAAAAATAAAAGAGATCGGGTTTGCGCAGGAAGCGATTTGTGCTCCATATGAGCAGTTACCTTTACTTTCTGAATCAGTTGAAGCTGTTTTCTTCTATACCCCACATGGGTTGAAAGATCACCTACGGGCGCTGGATGAGGCAAGGCGCATTCTTAGGCCTGGTGGTCGAATGTTGATACTTCTATATGATAGTCGATTTAAGAGCGCTTTTCTTTGTCACTGGCTTGCTCAATCGCTGCCGGGCGCATTTGGACGTTACTTCGAGCGGCTTGATAGCGGGCGTTACAAAGAAATCACAAACCTCTCTAAATTACCTGAAGAATGGGAAGCGTTGTTTAGACAATGCGGATTCTCAGTAGTGAAGTGCAATGTCGGTCTGAGTACGTTTGCTTGGAAGGTCTACGATATCCAAACTCGCCCGTTACTTAAGTCGCTAATTCGTTTATTTAATATGCTCCCAAGTTTTTTGCGGACGCTATTTAAAATAGTCTGGATGGTAATTTGGTTTCCGATAATTCTGGTGTTTTATGTTTTGTTTTCAAGAGAGTTTGTGCGCATTGGAAAAACTAATTGCTATCTAGCGTACGAGCTAAAAAAATCAACATCGAATAGTTAAGGCATGGGGTCGGGTTTGCCAGGCAAGTTGAGTTATCTAGAGGATATTGATCGCGGATTTCATTCTATTTTTTGGGGGTCAGTTGAAATCACGGATGCGCTGAGATTTCTGGAATCACAACAACCGGTTTTTTTGGGGCAACTTGCAGAGTTGCTTAATGACTATCATGGTTGGAATCGATCAACGGCATATTATGATTTGTTGTGTGGTGACTGGCTGATGCAATTCAGTCATGTCTTATATGCCGCGTATCAAGAGGTGATGCGCGGTAATAGTCCAAGTTTGGATCATCGACCATTTCCAGTATTTAGCGATCGTGCGGAATTTTTACGAGCCAACGTCTATGATTTTTCCTTTAATAACCAAATACGAGAACTGGTTTCAGAGGTGTTAGATCGCGGAAAGGCAGCGGCTCGGGCTTTTGTGCAGGGTAGTACGACATGTGGTGATGAAACAGGGGGTGGCGCGCGGCGGAGAATTCTTAACTCGCTGGTTCAGAGAATTGGTAAGCGGCGGGCGCCTTTTGTATTCTGTAATCCATATATTAAATGTTCACCAATGGAGTGGGTAAAGACGCTCTATGATTGGCGCGGTTGGGCGCGTCAGGAGAGCTACTCTTACCCCGTTGCGGTGAGGGCACAGCTTGATGTTGATTGGCGTCGCAATGAGTCATTTAACACATCAATAGTTACATTTCTGGATGTCTTTCGGACGCTCCTGCCGATTTATTTGCCAGTTGTTTATCTCGAGGGGTTTGCTGCCTATCGTCAGCAGGTTTTCAATCTAAAGTTACCGAGGCCAAGGGTAATTTATACGGCTAGTAGCCTGCACGGTCATATCCTATTTAAGACTCTAGCAGCAGACTGGCGCGAGGAAGGCACAAAAATACTTAATCATCAGCATGGTGGTGGATATGGCCTTGGGCTAATAGAGCCAAACGAAAGTTATGAAATTAGATTGTCGGATAGATTTTATACGTCGGGCTGGACAAATCAGATAAGGAAGGTGAAGCCGCTAGCGTTTCCAATGCCCATTTTTTCTCGTAAATCAGGTCAATCGGTAAGGGTATTGCTCACATTGCTGGCGATGCCACGCTATGTGTATCGAATTCAGTTTGCTGGCATGCCTGGGACCAATGAGCTGATGATTTCTAAAACAGTGGATTTTGTCCAAAAGCTGAATGGCAAGGCTGAATTGGTGGTTAGGGCATCTCCCAATGACTACGGATGTGGCATGGTTAACTCGCTGCTGCGGGTAAATCCTAACCTGCATTTTGATGATTTAAGTGTATCAGGGATGCGCTCTTTTTTCTCTTCTGCACTAGTTGTGCATAACTATCTTGGATCATCATGGCTGGAAACACTGGCAATGAATATTCCTACAGTATGTTTTTATGATCGAGACGTTTATGTCTTCAGAGATGCGGCTCAACCTTATATTGATGGATTAGCGGCAGTAGGGATTCTTCATCAGGATGGTGAAGCGGCAGCCCGGTTTGTTTTAAAAGTGATGGATGATCCCCATTCGTGGTGGCAAAAACCAGAGGTACAGAGCGCGCGCCAGTTGTTTGTAAGTAGATATGCCAATTTCTCTCCAGATTGGCGTCGGCAGTGGGAAGTTGAGTTTTTTTCCTGGATTAACTGATTTATGAGTGGTTCTACGCGAACACGCTTCGTGGTCACGGTCGGAGCCAGTTTATTTCGGGCACTACTTAGCTTTGCTACCGGGATGTTGTTAGCGCGCTGGTTAGGGCCAGAGTCTTACGGCAATATGGCCTTTCTTCTGGGCACATTTCTGGGTGTCCGACAATTACTGGACATGGGAAGTTCGTCAGCATTTTTTACTTTTCTGTCTCAACGGTCGCGATCAAAGCGCTTTGTTAGAATGTACTTTGTTTGGCTAGTGATACAGTTTTTGATCCCTCTAGCCGTCGTCGGTCTGATTTTTCCTTCGCAATGGATCGAAACTATCTGGCATGGCGAGCAGCGGGGTTTGGTGCTATTGGCTTTTGTCGCCGCTTTCATGCAATACAGTGTTTGGCCGGCCATTCAACAGGCTGGAGAATCTCAGCGGCAAACCGTTTGGGCACAGGGTCTCGGTGTACTGGTAGCGGCGGCACATTTGCTAGCAGTAGTGTTGCTCTGGTGGTTGGGCATGCTTGGACTTGGCGCGATTTTCGCTGCCATCGCAGTGGAGTATATGTTGGCGGCTATTGCATTGCACAAAAAGTACGTGTATGCGTCCACGGGTGAAGCTAGTTTAGCTGGCAGTATGGCAGAACCATTGTTTCGTAAGTATCTAAATTATTGTTTACCCCTAATTCCTTATGCATGGATAGGTTTCGCTTATGAATTTGCTGACCGATGGTTGTTGCAGAATTATGGTGGTAGTGTTGAGCAAGCCTATTATGCGGTTGGTGCACAGTTTGCTGGTATTGCGTTGATAGCGACTTCATCCATTCTCCGCATTTTCTGGAAGGAGATTGCGGAGGCTCACCATCAAGGAGATTATGCACGCGCAGGCATGCTTTATCAGAAGGTCTCCCGTCTACTGTTCCTGGTTGGGGCAATGATCACCGGATTTCTTGTTCCCTGGGCAGAGAATTTGTTGCATCTAATGCTAGGCACGGCCTATGTCGGGGGGGCGGCAGCTTTAGCTATCATGTTTCTCTATCCAGTCCACCAGTCCATGGGGCAGATTGGCGGTACCATGCTCTACGCTACCGAACGAGTATCGATACAGGTTGTTACTGGTATTGTTTTCATGATTGCCAGCATGGGGGTGACTTATTTGGTGTTGGCGCCTGAAAATGCGGCTGTGCCGGGGCTAGGGCTGGCTTCTGAAGGCTTGGCGCTTAAGATGGTAGTGATGCAAATTATACAGGTTAATGTGATTGCTTATATTATAGCTCGTATTTGGAGTTGGCCGTTTGATTGGATTTATCAGCCGGTAAGCTTATTGGGATGCATGGGTTTGGGTTGGGTGGCTGCAATGGTGGCCGGTATGGTGAGCAGCTCGTTTTCTTTGCTTATTACAATGGGGTTCGCGGCCCTGATCTATTTTATACTTGTTGTCGGCTTTATATATTCCATGCCTTGGCTGGCTGGGTTGACGAGAAAAGAATTGGTTGATGATGCGCAGCAGGTTTACCTTGCTGCGGCGAGACTGTTGAAATAAGAAAACTTTTCCCGCTGATATTGGTATAAAAAACGCCATGGTCGATATTGCGATGAATGGAGTCAGAGGCGGGTGGTACTTGATATGAATAGATCAATGTTTTGATAAACAATTTGGAGGGATTATGGCGAAGGTGCTAATTACTACCGTACCCTTTGGCGATAAAAATCGCTTACCGTTGGAGTTGCTTGAAAACTCGGGAATTGAGTATCTAATCAACCCTTATAATAAGAAGCTGATCGAAACTCAGTTGTTCGAGTTAGTCGCAGATGTTGAAGTTATTATCGCGGGCACTGAATCGATCACCGATAAAGTTATAGCACATGCGCCCAACCTTAAGCTTATTTCCAGGGTTGGAATCGGGTTGGATAGTGTCGATCTCATGGCGGCAAAACGGCGTGGGGTCAAGGTCTCCTATACACCAGATGCCCCGGCCCCGGCAGTGGCAGAGCTTACATTGGGTATGATGCTTACGTTGCTGCGTTCTATACACATATCGAATGCGGAACTACACCAAGGTAAATGGCAGCGGATCTTTGGGCGTAGGCTACCAGAAGTGACTGTCGGCATTATTGGCGCTGGCCGTATCGGTACAAGGGTTCTACGTCGTATCACGGCGTTTGGGACGCCGAAGATCCTTGTTAACGATCTCATGCCAAACTATGAACTGAGCAGAGAATTTAAAATGGAATGGGTGACGAAGGAGCAGATTTATAAAGAGGCAGACATAATCAGCTTGCATCTACCCTTAACGCATCTTACCAAAAATATGATCCGCCGTGAGCAGTTATTAAGTATGAAGGCAGATGCCATGATTATTAATACCTCTCGTGGTGGAGTTATCAACGAAAATGATCTTTATGATGTAATGACGGCAGGGCACTTAGGTGGTGCCGCCATAGATGTTTTTGAGCATGAGCCATATACAGGAAAACTTGCGGAAATTGAGCGCTGTCTTCTGACTGCGCACATGGGATCGATGTCGATTGATTGTCGCACTCGTATGGAAATCGAGGCCACCGAAGAGGCTGTACGTTTCCTCACGGGTCAACCACTACAAAGTGAAGTGTCGCAAGTCGAGTACGACGTTCAGAGTCAGGGGTTGTGATGCGATCTGCGGAGAATCAAAAAAGAACCGCAACGGTTATTGGTGGTAGTGGGTTTTTGGGTTCGCATGTGGCTGATCAATTATGTGAAGCTGGATATCGGGTGCGTATCTACGATCGGATAAGTTCTCCCTGGAGGCGTTCTGATCAGGAAATGATTATCGGTGACTTGCTTGATGTCGAACAGTTAAATAAAGCTATTACTGGTTCCGAGGTGGTTTACAATTTTGCAGCTGTGGCTGACCTCAATCAAGCTCGAAATCAGCCTGTGGAAACCGTGCGAGTCAATATACTCGGCAATGTTCAGGTGCTCGAGGCATGTCGCTTGAATGAAGTTAAACGCTTTATCTATGCCAGTACTGTTTACGTATATAGTCGAGAAGGTGGGTTTTATCGTTGTAGCAAGCAAGCAGCTGAGCATTATGTAGAAGAATATCAGCGCGTATACGGGTTGGATTATACCATTCTTCGTTATGGTTCCCTTTATGGTCCTCGTGCGGATCATACGAATGGTTTGTTTCGCATAGTCCGCAATGCGTTGCAGACGGGGATTGTGCGTTATGAAGGTAGCCCTGATGCATTAAGAGAGTATATCCATGTTGAAGATGCCGCGCGGGCGAGTGTTGTTGCTTTGGGTGAGGACTTCCGTAATCAGAGTGTTGTGCTAACTGGGCAAGAGCCAATGCGGGTGCTTGATCTGCTCAAGATGCTTGCCGAGATTCTAGGTATGCCAGATGCGGTCGAGTTTGTTGAGTGCGAATATGTGGGGCATTATGTGCGTACCCCGTACGCCTATCAGCCGAAGCTAGGACGTAAATATGTGCCACCGATGCATGTGGATTTGGGGCAAGGGTTGCTGCAGTTGATCGATGATGTGCGTCGAAATCAATGAAATCTGATTTGCCGAACAATACTCTTCGCGCAAGAAGTAAGGTTTGGCGTGTATTTAATATTATTTTTTGGGTTGACTCTTTATATAGCGCTTTTATTAAATTAAGACTAAAAAAATGTGGGAGAGGCGTAAAATTTAGATTGAGTACTGTAATCAAAGGTCATGAGAATATCGTCCTCGGAGACAACTTTAGCTCTATGGGTGTCCTTTATATTTATGCTAATGACGATGGATATTTGGAAGTTGGGAATAATTGTGTAGTAAATACGAATGTTCAGCTTGGAGCATCGGGAGGAAAGCTGATAATCGGAGATAATGTAATGATTGGGCCTAATGTTGTTATTAGAGCGACTAATCACGGTACGCGTAAAGGCGCGTTCATGAATGCCCAGCCTCACTCTTATGGAGAGATAAATGTAGAAGATGATGTTTGGATTGGTTCGAATTCGGTCATAACATCTGGGGTGACTCTGGCAAAAGGCACAGTCGTGGGAGCTGGTGCTGTTGTTACAAAATCTACGGAGCCCTACAGCATTGTTGGAGGCGTCCCTGCGAGAAAAATTGGTGAAAGAATATAATATAATATTTTGGGATTTCGATGGTGTGATCAAGGAATCCGTTGCCGTCAAGTCGGTTGCCTTTGGACAACTATTTTTGCAGTATGGCAGGGAAGTGGCAGGTCGGGTGCGCCAACACCATGAGGCCCATGGAGGTGTGTCTCGCTATGAGAAAATTCCCATCTACCTTGCGTGGGCGGGTGAGGCTGTCACAGAGGACAAGGTTCATGATTTTTGTGACAAATTTTCAGAGCTCGTACTGCAAGCAGTGATCGACTCTGATTGGGTGCCAGGTGTGCGTGAGTACTTGCAGGCTAATTATGCTCGTCAATGTTTTATTTTGGTGACTGCTACTCCTCTGGAAGAGATTCAACAAATTGTTCAGTCGTTGCAGATTGCGCCTTATTTTAAAGGGATCTTCGGTGCGCCAACTTCTAAAACTGTGGCTATAAGGGACGCGCTGCAACGCATGAATTGCTCCCCTGAACAAGCGCTAGTAGTGGGTGATTCTGAAACCGACTTGGATGCTGCTAAGGCGAATAACGTAGCCTTTCTGCTGCGACGAACAACACTTAATCGAGTTCTGCAGGAACAGTATTCTGGCCCCATGTTTGATAATTTAAGCGATGAATAGACTAGCCGCAATTCAACAGCTTCGAGATCGCCTGAAGAGTGGCGGTTGTTCCATCGGTAGCTGGATACAGATTCCTCATGCCTCGGTGGCGGAGATTATGGGACAGGCTGGCTACGATTGGGTGGCTGTTGATCTTGAGCATGGTTCGATTGGAGTGCACCAATTACCAGACTTATTCCGTGCCCTAGAACTTGGGGGGACGTTACCGCTGGCGCGTTTGGCTCAGGGGCGCCCCAAAGATTGTAAGCAAGCATTGGATGCTGGTGCGGGGGGGGTGATAGTGCCGATGGTAGAAAGTGCAGAGCAACTAGAGGCCGTTCGCAATGCATGTCGTTGGCCGCCAGCGGGAACGAGAGGTGTTGGTTTTTCCCGCGCCAATTTGTTTGGAAAACATTTCGATGGTTATTTCGAAGAGGCGCAAGCACCATTGCTTATTGCCATGATTGAACACGTTCGGGCCGTAGATAATCTCGAGGTGATCCTTAATGTTGAAGGGCTGGACGCCATATTGATTGGCCCGTATGACCTTTCGGCTTCGATGGGTTTAACCGCCCATTTTAATCACCCAGATCTTAAAGAGACGATGGAGCGGATACGGTCCTTGACGTTTCAACGTCAGATACCTTGCGGCGTTCATGTTGTAATGCCATCGCCAGAACAATTGAAATTGAGAATCGAGGAAGGTTATCGGTTCCTGGCTTATTCCATTGATGCGGTATTTTTGCTGGAATCATCAAAAAGGGTTATGTAGATATGCAAGATGTTGGAGAATCAAGAACACGTAACGAGGACTTCAAGAGAATATTCTCACGTTCAACACTGATAAGAAATTTGGTTGGTGATATGAGCTCACCCCTAATTATTGATGTGGGTGGTCATTCGGGAGAGAGCGTAGTTTATCTGAGGAGTTTGTTCCCTGATGCTATCATCCATACATTTGAACCTGATCCACAGTCTTTCGAAGAACTTTCTCGGTTATCAGATAAAAAAACACATTGCTACAACGTAGCCGTTTCTGATTGTGATGGTGAATCGGTGTTTTTTCGAAATGAGGTTTCTCATACTAATTCTCTTTATAAAGTCAATCTTGACAGCAAAGATTCAATTTTTTTCAATAAAGTAAAGCTTGGCCAGGAAAGCCCTGAGTTTGACAAATTTAACCGAGAGCTGAATGTTGCTGTAAGAAGGCTAGATGGTTTTTGCATAGAGCAAGATATCCAAAGGATAGATCTGTTAAAGATTGATGTGCAAGGTGCTGAAGCAAAAGTTTTAATTGGTGCAAATGGAATTTTGGGATGTGTGGAGAATGTGATTTTAGAAGTAAGTTTTTTTGATTATTATGAGCACCAAAGTAGTTTCCTGGAAATAGAGCAGGCTTTGATGCCCTTTGGGTTTCGACTTTTTTCAATTAGTGAGATATCGAATAATCCAATGAATGGACGAACTGATTGGGCGGAAGTGATTTATAGGAAGCAGAGAAGCAGATGAAAGAAGAGGATATCCGACCGCAGAAGATATTTGATGAATATTTATGGCTCGCGCGACAGGATACAATAAATTTCTTTTCGGATGCGAAGCGAGTAAAGGGAAGGTGCCCTGCATGCAATGAAGTGGGTGAGTTCTCATTTGAGAAATTTGGTTTCGAATACGAGGTGTGTCCCAGTTGTCATACCTTGTTTGTGAATCCTCGTCCTATTGCAGGGGCTTTTACTAAATACTATACCGAGTCGCTTTCCTCAAAATTCTGGGCAACCACATTCTATAAGGAGACCGCGGCGGCTCGGCGAGAGAAGTTATGGAAACCAAAAGCCAGGCTGGTTTTAGATGCAATGGCGTGCTATAGCGCAACAGGATATACGATAATTGACATTGGGGGAGGGTACGGTCTGTTCGCTGAAGAGATGCGAGATCTTTCGGGGCGCCCGATTACAGTAATTGAACCAGGATCTCATCTGGCTGGTGTTTGCCGTGAAAAATCACTAGCGGTTATAGAAAAATTTCTTGAATGTGTTGATGTCGCTGATTTGCCGGATGGTCCAAGGGTGTTCGTGAGCTTTGAGTTGTTTGAGCATTTGCATGACCCATCTGCATTTCTGAAACATCTTAAAGGATTAATGGATAGTGGTGACCTGTTTCTGTTCACGACACTTTCAGGTTCAGGAGTTGATATCCAAGTTTTGTGGGAGAACTCAAAATCGGTGTCGCCGCCACATCATCTTAACTTTTTTAATCCCTCCTCTATCAGGGCGCTAATTGAACGTACTGGGTTGGAGATGTTGGATGTTACTACCCCTGGAAAACTTGATATTGATATTCTTGTAAACAGCCAGGTCCATATTAAGGATCGGTTTTGGCGTACTTTCATCGCTACGGCCACCGATGATGCTAAGGAGAAGTGGCAAGAGTTGATTGCTGCATCAGGGTGGAGTTCTCACATGATGGTGATTTGTCGAAAGCCTTAGTGTGTCTTGCAAAGTAAGGAATCGTTTATGAATGTTCTCGCGCTCATCCCCGCTCGCATGGGGAGTAGTAGGTTTCCCGGCAAACCATTGGCTCTTATATTAGGAAAGCCAATGATTGGCCATGTATACGAACGAGTGTCCCAGAATCCTCTGTTGACCGCTACTGTAGTGGCGACATGCGATTATGAGATTGCCCATTACATAGAGAGCATTGGTGGGCGTGCCATTATGACTGGTAGTCACCATGAGAGAGCGTCTGATCGTTGTGCCGAGGCACTTGCGATTCTAGAAAGAGAAGATGGGGTGGTTTACGATATCGTAGTCATGGTGCAGGGGGATGAGCCAATGACTCACCCAGATATGATCTCAGAGGCGGTCAATCCTATGCTGAAGGATACTGGCCTCCAAATTGTGAATTTGTTGGGTAAGATTGAGTCTGTCGCTGAGTTTGAAGATCGCAACTGCATTAAAGTGGTTTGTGATTTACATAGTAATGCACTCTATTTTTCTCGTGAGCCAATTCCGACTCGGTCAAGAGTTGATGCGATTCCCATGGGTAAACAGGTTTGTATTATTCCTTTCAGGCGAGATTTTCTGCTGGAGTATACTCGAATGGCTCCGACGCCATTGGAGGTTGTGGAATCAGTGGACATGATGCGTGTTCTCGAGCATGGGCTAAAGGTGAGAATGGTGCCAACGCGGTATAACACCTACGCAGTCGACACGCCATCTGATTTGATGAGGGTAGAAAAATTGATGGTCGAGGGCGCTTGACCGTACAAACATTGATTATCTGTGACTCCGATGTTGGTCCTTCAGAGTATTGGGGGTGTGTTTATCGTTGGAGTGGTTATGAGGAAAAAGGTTCTATCTACTCTCTGCTGCGGTATGTTGAGTCGCATGGAGATAGGTTGCGTCGAAAATACCTAGAATGGATTCATGATCTCGGCGAAAGTGTGGTTGGTGATAAACGCATAGTCGATCATCTCGTGTTTGAGGATGGATTTAGCTACTGGTGGATGACGTTGTTTGTAGAGCAGAATCCATGGAAATCTCCATCGATCATAGATGCTATTCGTTTTTTTGCCCTCGAAGAGATTATTATCCAGCGCAGGCCAGATAAGGTTCGGTTGGTCAGTGCTAATCGAATTTTGCATGAAGTCCTCAGTGGTCTATGTCAGAACATGGATATCGGTTACGAATGGGAACAGCTTCCAGATCGGCCGCTTCAACGGTTGAGCTTCCGTGTTGTTTATCACGCACTGCCCCAGTTCATGCAGGCATCAATCAGTCTGATTCATCATTTGTTTGCTCGCTGGCCATTTAGGCAGGTTAATAAGTCAGACTGGTTTGCCGGCGAACGATCACTGTTTATCTGTGCGTTCTTTTTTCATATCGATCATAAAGTCGTGGAAGAAGGCCGTTTTCGTTCCCGTTATTGGGAAGATCTGCACGGACTTATGGAAAGACTAAATCTTTCAGGGAATTGGCTTCAGCTTTACTATCCCCATAATGCTGTTCCAACCCCTAAGGTTGCGATGAGTTTTGTGCAACGTTTTAATCAACAAAAGCAAAAAGAAGGGATTCATGTTTTTCTTGATGCTTATCTGTCATGGCGCATTATTGGGTCCGTAATACGGCGTTGGTTCAAGTTGATGTTCATTTCTTGGCATATGGGTGGGCTGAAGTGTGCATTCCGTCCCAGGGGGACACAGTTCTCATTGTGGCCTCTCATGAAAAGGGATTGGCTTGGGTCAATGCGAGGCGCTACTGCTATTAATAATCTGTTATGGCTAGAACTTTTCGACGCGGCTCTAGAAGATTTGCCGCATCAGAAACAAGGTTTGTATTTATGCGAAAACCAGTCATGGGAAAGAGCGTTGATTCGTGCTTGGCGTAAACATGGGCATGGGCAGCTAATTGCGGTAGCGCATTCGACGGTCCGATTCTGGGATTTGCGGTATTTTCATGATCCGCGCACTGTTCAAGCAAGGAACCATTGTCCAATCCCGGAACCTGATCTTGTTGCGCTTAATAGTGAAGCCGCTGTTAATGCTTACCTTGAAATGGGGTACCCGCGTGAACGCATTTTTGAATGTGAGGCGCTCCGGTACGGATATTTGAATAATCTTAAAGTAGGGTGTTTATCAAGGACAAGAAAGGATGGCGATAGATTAAAGGTCTTGGTTCTGGGCGACTTCACTCCTTCAGGCACCCTGTCTTTGTTGAGTTTGCTAGAAGAAGCTGCTATTCATATATCTATTTCCGTGGAGTACACGATCAAGCCACATCCTAACTATATTGTGAGAGCAGAAGATTATGTCGCACTACCTTTGAAAGTGGTCACGTCTCCGTTGTTTGATATCCTAAAGGATTATGATGTTGTCTTGTCAGGCAACCTAACTTCTGCTTCGGTAGAGGCTTACTGTGCCGGCCTGCGAGTAATCGTAGCTATTGATGCGGCGGAATTGAACTATAGCCCGCTTCGAGGGCGTAAGAACGTCAAGTTTGTTTGTACGCCAGACGAATTAGTAGACGCACTTGAATCTAGTAGCCAAAGTACAATAAATAATAGTTCGGATGATGACAATTTTTTCTTTCTTGATGCCGGGCTTCCTAGATGGCAGCGACTGTTGTCATCTGTAGTGGTTAATTGAAATAGCCTCTTGCATTAGATTACATTTATTAGATTACATTAACGCGCGAGTCATAATATGAAAGTCGTAATACTTTGTGGCGGGTTAGGTACTCGTTTGAGCGAAGAAACTCAGGTAAAACCGAAGCCGATGGTTGAGATAGGTGGGCGCCCAATCCTGTGGCACATAATGAAGATATATGAGCACTATGGATTTAATGATTTCACTTTGGCTTTGGGTTATAAGGGTGAAGTGATTAAGGACTATTTCCTTAATTACCACGCCCGCCTTAGCGATTTGACGGTGAATTTGAAAAGTGGACAGGTGGATTACTCAAATCCCACAGCTGAGGACTGGCGAGTGTCGCTCATCGATACTGGCGCTACTACGCTTACTGGAGGACGTTTGCTGCGATTGAAGCACCATTTGCAATCCGGTAGTACATTTATGCTTACCTACGGTGACGGAGTTTCGGATGTGAATGTGACCGAATTGTTGGCCTTCCATCGTGACCACGGCAAGCTGGCGACAGTGACAGCTGTTAGGCCTTCGGCTCGCTTTGGAGGTTTAAGGCTTGGCGAGGGACGCGTGCTTGATTTCAAGGAGAAGCCACAGTCTGGAGAAGGGTGGATAAACGGCGGGTTTTTCGTGTTTGAGTCAGCAGTATTCGATTATTTGGAAGGCGATGCTACCGTGTTGGAGCAAGCGCCGTTGGAGACTTTGGCGCATGATGGTCAGTTGATGGCCTTTGAGCACCCTGGCTATTGGCAATGCATGGATACAATACGTGATCGAGATGCATTGCAGGCGGCGTGTGAGAGCGGCTCCGCGCCATGGCTGAGAGGCAATTGATAATGTTTTCTAACATCTACAATGGTAGGCGGGTATTGGTGACTGGCCATACTGGGTTTAAGGGTAGTTGGCTTATTACTTGGTTGCTAAAGTTGGGCGCTAAAATAATCGGTGCTTCTAAGGATGTGCCTACTCATCCGGCGATGTTCGAGGAGTTGGAGCTTGCCAGTCGGATCAAACACGTTCAGACGGATATTCGCGATCTAGCTGCGATGTGCGAACTGATCGAAAAGGAAAAGCCGGATTTTGTCTTTCATCTTGCTGCGCAGGCAATCGTCTCAGCTTCTTATGCCGATCCTGTGGAAACGATGTCGACAAATGTGATAGGTACCATGAATATTCTGGAGGCGCTACGGGCAGCAAGTTGGCCTTGCGTAGCCGTGTTGATTACCAGTGATAAGTGTTATGACAATGTCGAGTGGGTATGGGGTTATCGCGAAGCCGACCAACTGGGGGGCAAAGATGTTTATAGCGGTTCCAAGGGTGCCGCCGAACTAGTTATCAAGTCATATTTAAATTCGTTTTTTAAGAAAGATCATCCCGTACGTCTGGCTATTGGTCGTGCCGGAAATGTGATCGGCGGAGGGGATTGGGCGAAAGATCGGATCGTGGTGGATTGCGTTCGGGCCTGGAATGAACGATGTAGCGTTGAAATACGCAGTCCTCAGGCTACCCGTCCCTGGCAGCATGTATTAGAACCTTTGAGCGGATATCTGGTCCTTGGTCAGATGGTCGCCCAACAGTCGCAATTTCACGGCGAGGCCTTCAATTTCGGTCCTCGAGCCGAACAAAATCGCACTGTGGTCGAGTTGCTCCGCGATTTGGGGCAGCGATGGGGTTTCACGGATCTAGATCAAGCCTATCGTATCACCGCGGACATACCCTTTCATGAGGCTGGGTTACTTAAGCTCAATTGTGACAAGGCTTTGTTTCATCTGAAATGGGAGCCGAATCTTGATTATATTGAAACCATTGGCCTGGTTGGTGATTGGTATACGGCTTTTTATCGTGAACGAGCCGATATGTATGCTCTGACTCTTGAGCAGATCGCCAACTATGAGCATTTGGCCGCTGAGCGAAATCGAGTTTGGGCAAAATGATCGGTGTAGAGAGTGTGATTGAGGGAGTAACTCTGACAGAACTGCGCCAGATTATCGATGAACGTGGTGCCGTGTTGCATATGTTACGCAGTGATTCATCTGATTTTACCCGTTTTGGCGAATGCTATTTTTCAGAAGTATTACCCGGTGCTGTAAAGGCTTGGAAGCGTCATCGTACGCAGACTCAGAATTTGGCGGTACCAGTGGGGCGCGTTCGCTTTGTTATCTACGACGACAGGAAATTGTCGTTCACAAGAAATAAATTGCAGATTTTCGAGCTTGGTCGTCCCGATAATTACCTCAGGCTTCGTATTCCGCCAGGTCTCTGGTATGGATTCACCTGCATCAGCGCTAGTGCCGCTCTTATTGCAAATTGTCCCGATTTTCCCCATGATCCAACAGAAAGTGAAATGTGCAAAGTGAATGAATCGACGATTCCGTATAACTGGGAACTGTTGGGCTGATATATTCACGAATGACGCAAGAAAAAATACGCATTTTGGTGGTAGGTGGCACTGGATTCATCGGTAGCCATGTTGTTAATCATGCTGCCCAGCTTGGCTGGGATGTGACCAGCCTCTCGCTGCGAGCTGGTAAGCGGAATGGGTATCCCAGTGTGCGCTATCTTTCGGGTAATATCGTCGATAGCGACGATCTTAAAAAAGTTTTAGACAATGTTAAGTTTGAGTATGTAGTAAACTGCGGTGGATACATCGACCATACGTTGTTTTTTCGAGGTGGACGGAATGTTTTTGATTCGCATTTTCGCGGGGTTCTTAATCTGGCAGAGACGCTAGATCGTGATGTACTCCGTGCTTTTGTAAATATTGGCAGTAGCGATGAATATGGTAGTGCTTCCGCACCTCAAGTTGAGACTCAGCGAGAGGCCCCAATCTCGCCATATTCCCTTGGTAAGGTGGCGGCTACGCATTTTTTGCAGATGCTCTATCGAACCGAGAATTTCCCAGCAACAACCTTGCGGCTTTTTCTAACGTACGGCCCCGGTCAGGATAATCGGCGTTTTCTGCCTCAAATCATTTTGGGTTGTCTAGAAGATCGTTCTTTCCCAGTATCAAAAGGGGCGCAGATGCGAGATTTTTGCTTTGTTCAGGATGTGGTTGATGCCGTATTCTTGACCTTCGACAGCTCTTCAGTTAAGGGTGAGGTGATTAATATTGCTTCGGGCCAGTCTGTTTCCATACGCGCTATAATTGAAACTGTCCAGCGTTTAATTGGTCGAGGTAAACCTTTGTTTGGCAAAATTGACTACAGGCCAAGTGAGAATATGCGGCTTCATGCAGATATTTCCAAAGCCAAAGCATTTCTGGGGTGGGAGCCAAACGTAACCTTAGAAGTGGGTTTGGAAAAGACGATCCAATGGATTAGGCAGCAGTTATGAAACAAGAGCCATTAGTTAGCATTCTGATGAATTGCTACAACGGGGAAAAATATCTACGCGAAGCCATTGAGAGTGTGCTGGCGCAAACATACCAGAACTGGGAAATTATTTTCTGGGACAATCAGTCTGTAGATCGTAGTGCAGAGATATTCAAAAGTTATATAGATACACGACTTAAATATTTTTGTGCACCTTCTCACACCGATCTTGGTGGGGGGCGGGCTAGGGCATGGGCGCATATCATTGGTGAATTTGTGGCGGTATTAGATGCTGATGATGTGTGGTTACCGGCTAAGCTTGAAAAGCAGGTCCCCCTTTTTGATGATCCTGCAGTGGGGATAGTTATCAGTGACACACTGTTTTTCAATGAGAGTACCGAGAGACCACTTTATGCTGGAAAATATCCTCCAACAGGCTGGGTATTCGAGCAGTTGTTGGAGCAATATTCTATTTCTTTAGAAACGGTAGTATTGCGTAGATCAACCATATTAAAGCTACCAAGGGCCTTCGATCCCGATTTTAGTTTCATTGCGGATTTTGATCTGATAGTGCGCCTGAGTCGTATTTCAAAGCTTGCGCTTTGCCCCGAGGTTCTTGCGAAATGGCGGGTTCATGCTGGTAGTGATACGTGGAAGTATCCGCAGGCATTTCTCGCTGAGAAAGAGCGATGGATTCAGAAACAGATGATAGAGGACCCGTCTCTTGTCGAACAATATGCGTACGCAATTCGTAAGTTCAATAGTAAAAATTGTAGGATAAAAGCCGCGCTTGCACTTCTGAAAAGTCAGAGATATCTTGCATTAGAGACAATATTGAAAGGTGGTTTAGATCACTGGCATGCTTGGGTACTCCTGTTTTTTTGCTTCATTCCATTTTCAGGGGTAGCGATTTCATATCTTTACAAACGAAAGCTGGAGCTTGCCTGATTGACTTCGCTCAACAAAGATGACTTTCCCGTTCAAATTATTGCCAAGACTGGGTTAGTGGTTTTGCTTCTTCTTCTTCTGGCTTCTCCCCATATTATGTTGTATGACTTGATTGGAATGAAGCTTTGGGTGCAAATTATATTGGGGTTGGCTGCTGTCTTTTTGTTTGTGGATGCGTTTATGCGTTCTTCTATCGCGGCAATAGTTCAGCCGCTGGCGGTTTTATGCTTATCTTATATCGTGGTTGAGATAGTATGGCGGCAAGATATCAAGAGCATGATCGGTTATGGGTTGGCATTTTTTCTTGTTACGATTGTGTCGAGCTTTAGGGCAGCTAAATTGAATTGCTTTGTAAAGATGCTTGCGATCACTTTTGGCTTGTTTGCGGTGGCAGGTGTTGCTCAGGCGGTTATTATTTATTTCATCGCGCCTGGTTTGGCGGGCAGTATTCCTTGGCAAAGTGAAGCCCCAGGTGCTATGCAGTGGCTTGGCGGGGCGGATTCACTTGTCAGAGTCGCTGGAATTATCGTCCCAAGATTTACTAGCTACATTCAGCAGGCATCGGCTTTGCCTGCATATTTTCTTCTGCCGGCAGCCATTGTGCTGGTTAGTTCCGTAAAGGAAAAGAAGCTAGCATATATCCTAATAGCATTCACTCTGTTGTCTCTGAGTGGGTCGGTGATGTTTTGCTTAGGAATTTCAGTTATTGTGTTCTTTTTTTATCGCTATCTTCATTCAGCGTTGATGGTGGCGCTTCCATTTATGATGTTTCTAGCCTATGTTGTGATTTTGCTTGCTATTTCTTCATCAGGTGATCCAGGTCAGGAATGGATTAAACTGGTTCCTGGAGAGTTTAATTATTTAGAGGCACGGGCTGATTCTGGATTTTCAAGGATGATCTTAGCGTCAAATGCAATTAATCATGTCTTTGAGTCACCTATATTTGGTATGGACAGTTCTAGTGAAGAAATATTTGGCTCACTGATTGTGACTTCGGGGATGCGGGCTGGTGTTATTGGTATGATTCTGGCGGGAGTGTTTTTTGTGCAATTGTTTAAAATGCTGTCTGTTGCGATGAAATTATCTCGATTGGATATCCATGCGCGCTATGGTTTGGCGTTGCTATATTCAATTGCGCTTCAGGTGATGATTTACAACGACTATGGGTTTAGCAAATTTTGGGGTTTTGTAATGTTTGCTATTGCCTTGGCGACTTTGCGAAACTTGTGCGCACAACAAGAGCTCAGGTATCGGCAACATGTTTGGCGGAGTATGTGAGAGGCGCTAATTCTATCTTGAAAGTTATGCGCCATC
The DNA here is from genome assembly GCA_016200485.1 of Gammaproteobacteria bacterium. Classification (NCBI taxonomy): domain Bacteria; kingdom Pseudomonadati; phylum Pseudomonadota; class Gammaproteobacteria; species Gammaproteobacteria bacterium. The sequence continues at coordinate 12,292 of JACQEP010000017.1, read as the reverse complement.
GCCATATTATTGTCCATCTCATCAATATGTTTTATTAGAGATGAGCTATCTTAGTCAGCCCAGCAAAATCGATAACTTGCTTATATTGCGTGGCCTATGTGCTTTAGGCGTTTTGCTAGTTCATGCCACAAATGATCCTTGGTTATTCAGTAATAATCTTGACTTGAAGGCTGTGCTTCATGCTTCAGGTATTGGAGGGATAAAGCAGATTTTTTATGGCCGCCAACGGGCTCAAATTTTGTGATGATCTTTTTTGTCCTGTCGGGATATTTGATGGAATTTATCTGCTTGGACGTTATGAGCTATCCTGGAATGGAACCGTTAATTTTTACAAGAATAGGTTTTTAAGAATAGCCCCTCTTCTTTATTTTAATCTATTAATCATCATGGCATTGACGGGACGTTGGATGCCGATATTAGGGCATCCAGCATTTTTTGGTGATATTTTCTTTGTTAATAATATTACGGGGCAAGTGATAAACCCAGTTACATGGTCGATCTCATATGAGATGCAGGACTATATGCTTTGCCCGTTATTCTTCTGGCTATTTCATCGTTATGGTCAGCGAAATCTCATGCTGCTATTATCTGTGATTCTTGTTATGGGTTTTTACGCATATCTAGCACAGTCTAATCAAGAAATCATTTTGTTTAAGCTTTTTCAGTTTACTTGGTTGTTTCTTGCGGGATTTTTTGCGAATTACTTAATTAGGCTTCTCCATGAGGAGTGGAACCTAAAGGGCAGTGGAGTTCTTCGTTTTCTAGGATTCGTTTGCTTCGTTAGTGAAAATATATGTCACTGGATTTTGTATAATGCGGGTAAAGAATTTCTGGCTGAGGTGGTTTTGTGCGTCTTCGCTATCTCCTCAATAGTGAAGTGGTCTAATGAAACCGGACACCTTGTTAAGGGGTAAAATACCATAACGAGGTGAACGATGAAGACGAAGGCAGCGAGACGACAATACACAGAGGACTTTAAACGGCAGGCGGTGGCGCTGGTGACGGAGCAAGGGTACAAAGTGACGCAGGCTGCCCGGAGTTTGGACATCAACCCGAATTTGATCACGCAGTGGCGCCGGCAGTTTGAGCAAGAAAGCCGTGGCGAGTTGCTGCGCCAGGGCGAGCGGGAAGAGCTGAATCGATTGCGTCGCGAAAATCGCGAACTGCGGCTGGAGAAAGAAATCCTAAAAAAGGCGGCGGCCTTCTTTGCGAGAGAAACGAAGTGAAGTACGGCTTCATCGTGAAGGAGGCGCACCAGTATCCGGTGACACTGATGTGTCGGCTATTCGATGTCACGCGGAGTAGTTACTACGACTGGAAAGCCGCAGGAGGAAGCGTTGTCCCTGCGGAGGAGTTCCGTGCGGCAACGCCTGAAGGGCTTGTTTGAAGCCTCCCGGCAAAGCCTGGGTAGCCGGAGACTGACACGCTTGTTGTGTCGGGAAGGCTTACCGGTGGGCCGCTACCGAGTTCGGCGATTGATGAAGACGATGGGGCTCAACGTCAAAACCAAACGTCGTTTCCGGATCACCACCGACAGCAAGCACCGTCTGCCGATTAGCGACAACGTGCTTGATCGGCGGTTTACTCCGGAGGCCGTTAACCGCGCCTGGGCCAGCGATATTACGTACGTTTGGACGCTCGAGGGCTGGCTGTATCTGGCGGTGGTGATCGATCTGCACTCGCGCCGGGTGGTAGGCTGGAGTATGGCCAAATGCATGGATAAGGCGCTGGTCATCCGCGCCTTGATGATGGCCATCGCGCTGCGCCAACCGCCACCGGGATTGATTCATCACTCCGACCGTGGCAGCCAGTATGCCAGCCAGCAATACCAACAATTGCTCAAGACCCATGAGATCGTTTCGTCAATGAGCCGCAAGGGCAACTGCTGGGACAACGCTCCCGTGGAACGCTTCTTTAGCAGTTTGAAGCGGGAGTGGATCGGTGATCAGTGGTATCAAACACGGGAGCAGGCCATCGCCGACATCCGTGATTATCTCGTGGGTTACTACAATTCGTGTCGATTACATTCGACACTGGGATACATGACACCGATCAATTTTGAAAAGAGTGCTTAGGCGGGTGTCCGGTTTTACTTGACCACAACATAGTACTGCTAGAGCTTCCAAGGCCAATTAAACATTCCAAAATTACAAGAGTGGCTGGAGAGGGTTTTACTTGGCTGGGGCAAATATCTTACGGCGTGTATCTCTGGCACTACCCCATATTGTGGATGCTCGTTGGTGACAACCTTGCATTCTTGGTTTTACATACTGATATGTTTAGTATGCCTAAATGGTTTGTTGCTAATTTTATCTTGATAAGCTTACTCATTGCATATACCTTTGCTTTGTCACTTTGCACATTTTTCTTGGTAGAACAGAGGTTTAGGCCAGGTCTTTACCAGAGCCGTTAATGGTGCGCGAATAATAGCTAGATTCGCCGATCAAGCGTTGTTGTCCTGTTAGGGCTTATAGGTTTTTTCTTAAATAACTGCAGTAAAAAATTCACTTTTTTCTCTCCGCGTAAAAATATTGCCACTTGATGTGGTGCAGAGGATCGACATCGAGGATAGTTTGACTGAGATTTCTTCAACATTTTTTGTTGCCAACGCTCGAACAGCGCTGAAGATTGCGTTTCAGCAACTTAACATGCAACCAGGGCAAAAAGTACTTATCCCTGATTATATTTGTGAGGTATTAATCCATCCAATATCACAAATGAATCTGATACCGATTTATTATCCGGTTACCAAGGGTTTGATGCCGGATTGGCAGGTTCTTGAGTCAATTGTTGCTAGTTCCAGTTGTCATGCTCTGGTTATGGTTCATTATTTTGGACAACCGCAGAATATTGAACAATTTCGCAAGTTCTGCTCACGCTATAGTCTGCTACTGGTGGAAGACAACGCCCACGGATATAGTGGGCGATTCGAAGGCAGACGTCTCGGTACATTCGGTGATGTAGGAATAAGCTCTCCCAGAAAATTTCTTGGAACTCCTTCAGGAGGTGTATTGCATGGGGAAGTTTTCACATCTTCTGAATTTGTCGAAGCACTGGAGCCATTTCCAGCGTGTCGGCCAAGATCGATTTTAAAGATGGGGGCGAATTTTTGTCGGCCTGTACGGCGTCTATTGCGAGGTTGGACTGATCGAAATAAGGATTGGAGTGATCCACTCTTGTATCAAGAATTAGTACAGCCTGATTATGGGATAGATCGGCTTTCACGCTGGCGTATTGAGTCGGCTAACTGGCAAATTATCGCCATGCGAAGACGTGGTAATTGGATGGCTTGGGCGGAGTTTGCGAGAAGCAGAGGGTTGATGTTGATATTTGATGATGTTCATCATGAGTCTTGTCCCTGGGCTATGCCAGTTTACGCTGTTAGTCAAGCTGAGAGGAATTTCTGGTTAGAGTGGGGGGCGAGGAATGGGATTTCACTTTTTCCATGGCCATCTTTGCCCGAACATATTGTTGAGCTTAATGGTGATGCGATCTCGCGATGGAAACGCATGGTCTGTTTTCCGCTCGATATGAATCCTAATGAACTTGGATTGTGAGGCATCTAAACAGTTGCGGCGGTAATTTGTTGGGACTTTCTTGAGAGTATTAGGGTTTTGAGCCTGTGAGACTGATTGTTTTTCGCGATTTTTGCCCGGAGCTGGAGAGGTATTGGGGCGGTATTGAATCTAATTCGCAGTATCACGTCTTTCAGTCATATCAATGGTTAAAGTTTTGGCAACAAACAATTGGAAATTCGATGCTCGCAATCAGGCCGTGGATCGCCGTTGTGTTGAACGCCGATAACCAGCCGAAATTGATATTTCCGTTAGGGGTTCGGTCGAGTTTTGGGTCGCGAGTGCTGGAATTTCTTGGTGGAGCACAAAGTGATTATCAAGGCCCATTAATTCATGATGAATGGCTGGTAGATATACCGAAAATTCGGTTTGCATGGACGCTTGTATGCAAGTACTTGCCAAGACATGACGTCCGCCATTTTATTAAGTTGCCAAAATTGTGGTGCTCAATAGATAACCCAATGCTGGAAATATGGGGTGTGAGATTTCAGGATTATTCGTATTCGGCGATCCTTCCGGCTAGTGTTGGTGAGTTTCAAGCAAAGCAACGAAAAAAGTTTAGGGCGGATTCAAGTCGGCAACGCAAGCGCCTTTCAGAGCAAGGCGATGTTAAGTTCGAGGTGCTCGATGCTGGGCAATGCGGAAGCTGGGATAAATCGATCGATATTATGATTGAACAGAAGCGTCAGCGCTGTAGAAGTATGGGGGTTCCAGATCTATTTGCAGACGATGCCGTTCAAGAGTTCTACAGGGAATTGTCAAAAATGGGTAATAGTACAGGACTTGTTCACTTTTCTGTTTTGCGGTCCAGTGAAGAGATTGCGGCGACTCATTGGGGAGCAATCTTTCGAGACCGATTCTATTATCTAATGCCGACCATAACAAATGGGAAGCTGGGGGTGTATTCCCCGGGGCGGCTCTTGCTTGAGAATCTGGTTGAATGGTGTATTAATAACAATATTAAGGTGTTTGATTTTACGATTGGAGGAGAGGAATACAAGAGGGATTGGTGTAATAGTGAAATGCCATTATTCGAGCATCTTCGCGTAGTTACTCCGTTAGGACTTCATTATGCCGGGTATATTCGGTTGAGGCGGCGTGTGAGACGGAATCGGCGGATGTGGGGTGCGGTAAAGTTTTTGTATTCATGGCTTCGGTACGGAAAGGAAAATCGTGGCTGATTTGCAGGAAGAATTGCCGTCGGTTGTTATTTCTATCGATTTTGAGATGAGATGGGGAGTTCATGATATTTATGGCATGAATTTTAATGGATATCGTAATAATCTCGAAAACTGCAGGTCTGCAGTTCTCTCGACTTTGCAGGCCCTTGTGCAACGAAATTTAAAGGCGACATGGGCTGCCGTGGGGGCGTTAGGGTTGAACGACTGGGATGAGTATTTTTCCTTTGCCCCTCCACCTCCAAAATATTTAAATTCAAAGCTGGCTGTGCGTAAAGAATACGCAGATATTGATCCTAGCGGTTATCTGCATTTCGCTCCAGATTTGATAAGCGAAATTGTGCAAACGACCGGGCAGGAGCTAGGTAGCCATTCGTTTTCTCACCTTTATTTCCGTGAGCCGGGGGTCACTTCCGCAGACTTTATCGCTGATATGATGGCGGTCGCGAGGCTGTGGCGTGCGCGTTTTGGAGTTACCCCTGTCAGTCTCGTCTTTCCGCGTAATCAAAGTGCTTTTGTTGATCAGCTTGATGGTGCGGGAATTAGGGTTTGGCGAGATACAGAGCCTGCTTGGTTTTATGATTGTAATGAGCAAGGCAAAAATACGATACTGCCGAGGACGCTTCGTTTCGTTGACAGTATTAATCCGTGGACAAGTCGGGTGTCACAAATAGAAAAAGGCGTGACTCGCGCTAGCCTTTTTGTACGTTTTGATTTGCCTAATGTGCTATGGCGCATTCAGATCAAGCGAATAAAGCGGGAACTCAAAAACTTAGTGGCCGGAGAAGTATTTCATTTGTGGTGGCATCCTCACAATTTAGGATTTGATCTGGCTATCGGAACAGCTCGCCTTGTTCAGGTGCTTGATTTGATTGCCGAAGTATGTGTAAAGAATAAAGCATCTTCAAAGACAATGAAGGATTTTGCTTATAATGAGCGCAGCTCGGTATTATCACTCTAATTCCAGTCATGGTAATAGGTTTTTGGAATGTGGGGACGCTATGTTTGGAGTCAAACTGATATAACTATGCTTGTAAATTCCCGTGGTAGTCGCAGAAGAATATGTATTGTAGCTACGGTGCCATTTGTGTTGAGATGGTTCATGGCGCCACATATAGCGCTACTTAGTGCCGATTACGACATAACATTGGTTACAAGTGGGAGTGTGGATGATCTGCGAGGGTTGCTTGGTAGAAATGTTTCCTTCGTATCGCTTCAGATAGATCGGAAAATCTCTCTTAAGAATGACTTGGTAGCGTTGCTCAAATTATGGGTGCTTTTTAGGGAACAAAAGTTCGATGTTGTTCATTCCATTATGCCTAAGGCGGGTTTGTTGGCTATGCTTGCAGCGAGGGCTGCGGGCATTCCGCTGCGCTTTCATACCTTTACCGGGCAAGTGTGGGTGACGAAGAAAGGGATTGGTAAATATGTTCTAAAGCTTTTTGACAAGATTATCGCCAAGAATGCTAGTTGGGTGCTTGCGGATAGCCATTCTCAGAGACTGATTCTTCAAGAAAATAGGATAGTTAAGGAATCAAAAATAGTTGTCCTGGCGGATGGTTCCTTTGCGGGTGTTAATCTGAATAGATTTATTTTTTCAGCCGAGGTGCGTGATCGGGTAAGATTGAAACATAGCATCCCAGTCGATGGTGTAGTCTTTTTGTTCCTAGGTAGGCTGAACAAAGACAAAGGCCTGTTGGATCTTTCTCGGGCATTTTCGACAGCGGCCAGAGACGCGCGGAATTTGCATCTTCTGATTGTAGGGCCGGATGAAGAGAGGCTGGATGCGGAATTTTCGACATTGGCGTCACGTTTTCCAGGCAGGGTGCATAGAGTTGGTTTTACTGATCGGCCAGAGGATTTCTTGTCGGCTGCGGATGTGTTGTGTTTACCGAGTTATCGTGAAGGATTTCCAAATGTGCCGCTTCAAGCGGCAGCCGTGGGTCTGCCAGTAATTGCATCTCGCATTTACGGAATAACCGATGCGGTGGAGGATGGCTTTACCGGGATTCTTCACTGCCCCAGAGCGCAAGATGAAATTGCAGAAGCAATGCTGCTGTTGGCGTCAAATAAAGATCTGCGGCAACAAATGGGAAGCGCGGGCCGCGTCAGGGTACTAAACAAATTTTCAGAAGAGCGAGTTACACGGGCTTTCGCAGATTTCTATCGAGACATGTTTTGAAGCTTGGTTGCATTGAAAAATGACCATGCATATCTTTGGTATCCTGCAGTTATGAAATTGTTGGTTACGGGGTCGTCCGGATTTGTCGGTGGTGCTGTTGTCTCTCGTCTGATAGGCTTACCGAGAATAAGGGTGCGGGCGGTGCTTAGGAGTCACCACGATTCTGCGTGGGGTGAAGTGGATGTGGTGCGCGGTCCCGATCTGACTCCTGATTCTGATTGGGGCCGCGCAGTTGAGTCAGTTGATGTGGTAGTACACGCGGCTGCGCGCGTGCATGTTATGAATGATACAGCAGTTGATCCGCTCGCCGAATTCCGCCGTGTTAATGTTGATGGTACGCTAAATTTGGCGCGCCAGGCTCTTGATGCCGGGGTTAAACGTTTTATCTTTATCAGCTCAATCAAAGTTAATGGTGAATTTACGCCATTGGGTAGGCCTTATAAGGCAGATGATATGCCCGCTCCTATCGATCCTTATGGGATTTCAAAACTTGAGGCTGAAATTGGGCTAAAAAAAATCGCGGAAGAAACGGGATTGGAAGTTGTCATTATCCGCCCCGTTTTAGTATATGGCCCTGGAGTAAAGGCAAATTTTATTTCCATGATGCAATGGTTGTACAAAGGAATCCCCTTGCCCTTAGGTGCAATACATAACAAGCGTAGCTTGGTGGCGCTGGATAATTTGGTGGATTTGATTGTGACCTGTATTGATCACCCTGCGGCCGCTAATCAGACTTTTCTGGTAAGTGATGGTGAGGATTTGTCGACCACAGATTTGCTCAGACGTACGGCAAGAGCGTTGGGTGTTTCCGCGCGTTTGATTCCCGTGCCCGTATCGGTATTGAGCGCGGGCGCATCTGTTCTCGGTAAGAAAGACTTTGCGCAGAGGCTGTGTAGCTCCTTGCAGGTGGATATCAGTAAAACCCGGGAACTGCTTGGCTGGTCGCCGCCGGTGACCGTTGACGAGGCGCTTAGAAAAACGGCTGAGGATTTTTTGGCGCGGCAAAAAGCTTGAGTTTTGTTTTACAGCCAGCCTGCCGGGATTTGAACAATCTCAGGTGTTAGCCATTCAACCCGGTCGCTCTGATTGATCAGCATGCCCATGGGGAGGCTATTGTCTCTGATAAAGGCTGTTAGAGATTTTAAACCGCTGGTTTTGACAGAGCTGCCATATTTAACTTCAATGGGTAACACGCCAAATGGGCCCTCCAGCACCAGATCAACTTCGGCGCCGCCTCGTGACCGGAAATAATGGACTGACCAATTGGTAACGTTGGTTGCTTCAAGCCCTTTTGCAATCTCTTCACAGACAAAGCCTTCAAAGGACGCGCCGACGACGGGGTCGGACATTAATGATTCCATGTCGTGTATCCCCAGCAAGTAATGGAGCAGGCCGGAGTCTCTGATGTAACCTTTGGGCATTTTTGTTATCGATTTTGCCGCCAAGGCTTCATAACTGCTGACGATGCGCCAAATATAGGTTCCATTCGCTATTTCAAAATAGTCGCGGATAGAGGATTCGCTTGCCTCGACTGCTCTGCCCATCTGGCTTTTGTTAATAATCGTTCCAGATAACTTACACAGCATGGTTAAAAAACGGCGGTAGGTTTGCCGATTGAGCTTTGGAAATAGCTTTGCGACATCCCGATTGAGATAGGTATCTTTATAATTATTCATCCAAACGGCGTAGCGTTGTGCATCATTGCCAAGCGAGGGTTCAGGATAGCCGCCGTAGAACCAGCATCGTTGTATTTGATCGCGTGTTAGCGGAGGAGGAGTGTCCCCAAAGGGGAGATTTTTGCTCAGCTTTGATTCGAAGATGGAGTAAAACGGACTTAGTGGTAGTCCGTAATGTTCGTTGCATTTCAGTGTGCCAAGCTCCACGATGGCAACCCGCCCAGCCAGCGTTTCCGAAACTTCGTTGATCAGCGTAGGGCTGCTGGAGCCGGTGATGATGAAACGCCCGTTCTGCTTGCGCTGAGCATCGATCTCTCCATGCAAGATCTTGAATATCTGAGGGTATTCCTGTGCTTCGTCGAGGATGACCGAATCCGGATGTTCTTTAAAAAAGAACTTGGGGTCGTAACTTAGCCGATCCAGGTCCTTGGGTTGCTCTAGATCCAGATATGACCAGTCCTTTCCTAGTGCTTTGGCTAAGGTGGTTTTACCAACCTGCCTGGCCCCTAGAATTACTACCGCAGGAAACCAGTCGAGTAATTTCAGGCACTTGGATTAAAGGTTTCTTTTTTTGCCTGTCATTTTCGTGACTATCTCACGAATTTTACATGATAACAAGAGGAGACAAAGTTCGGGGGGGCATATACTGCTGTTTCCGTCATAATGCATAAAATTGACACATTGACGGAAACCGCGTGCAGCCTTTATCGAATCAACAACGATTGCATCTGGTTAATAATACCCAGCAGCTTTATTCGAATTACATGGAGGCGCATCGTCAGGCGCGTTCCTATGCCTATGGCATGCGCTGGAAGCTGTCGAATATCTTTTTTGAGAGCGGGATCGCAGAGGGAACGGCAAACTTCTGGGCAGCCGGTTCCATTCCGTGTGTCTGATCCGCGGGTGTTCGCATTACACAAAGCTTGGCTATCTCAGCAATCTGTTCGTGAACCCCTTAAGAGGCAGCGCGATCTTGCGCAGGCGCGAGAGGTAGCTCATATGGTGCAAGAATACATGCCGCACTTTGATTTTGACGAAGCACTTACCTTTTTGCATGGCGACGTGCGTGCGATGTGGGAGATATTGAATATATTGAATATTTAGCCCCCGGTCGCGATTATGTATGAATTTGCCTTTAAAGAAATAATCCTAGTATAATTGATTTTTAAATATAACGACGATATGTAATCGTTTTTTAACCCCAGTAATCAAAATTTATGTCCAGCATAGGCTACCAATGGCTTTCCGAGACTTACCATGTGGTCCCGGTGCAGCCGTTTGCCGTGCGAAGCGAGATTGGTCGAATCCGTTCGACTGCAACGGATGGCGATACTCGGCATGAGATTTACACCGAGAGCTACCGGCCCGGCCCGATGCTGCGCGATCATCTCACGTTTGCCTTGAAGTACGAAGGTATTCACCTGGAATTTCTGGCCCGGCTGTTTCAATTGCCGGCAGTCAGGAACTATCTGGAGGCGTGGATTGCCGAGGAGTCCACGGGTGCATATGCGCGTCGCGCGTGCTTTTTTTATGAATGGCTCACGGCGGAGCCACTGTCTGCGCCGGGGGTTACCCGGGGAAATTACGTCGATGCGCTGGATTCGGACGAGTTCTTTGTCGGGGCGCCGGTCAACAACACGCGCTGGCGAGTTCGTGACAACATGCCAGGCAGCCGGGATTTCTGCCCGGTCATCCAGCGGCTTGCCGATGTCAAGGCGGCGGAGCAGTATGACCTGACGGGAAAACTGGCGGGTCTTGAAGCCGACTTCGGTGTTGATCTGCTCATGCGGAGTACGGTGTGGCTCACGGTCAAGGAGAGTCGCGCGAGTTTCCTGATTGAGCGCGAGCAGGATCAGGAAGATCGGATTCGCCGCTTTGCAGCGGTGATGGAAACCGAAACGGGCAGGCACGACAACCCGTTTGAGCTGGATACCCTTGTAACGCTGCAACATGGAATCCTGGGGGGTGCGGCGCTGCGCTATGGTCTGCGCCGATCACCCGTGTATGTCGGGCATACAGCAGCCTATCAACCAGTTGTCGACTACATCGCACCTCACTGGAAAGATACCGCAAGCATGCTTGCGGGATTGGCAACGTTCCTGGATCGTACACGAGGCGGCTCTCCCATCATACGGGCCGCAACAGCATCATTTGGCTTTGTCTACATACACCCGATGGCCGATGGAAATGGCCGTATCTCAAGGTTTCTGATCAATGACATTCTTCGCCGCGATGGCGTGGTGCCGGCACCGGTCATCTTGCCGGTTTCCGCGACCATTACCAATAGCACACATAACCGGGCGGCTTACGACAAGGTTCTTGAACGCTTTTCGCGGCCTTTGATGCGCCATTATGCGGATCAATATTATTTCGGCGAGACGGCGGTCGCAGGGGATGGCGTCCAATACAACCTCTACTTCAATGGCTATGACGATGCATTGCCCGCATGGCGCTACCCTGATCTCTCGGCGCACGTGGGCTACCTGGCTGGGGTCATTGATGCCACACTGATGCATGAGATGCGCGTGGAGGCCCGTTTCCTGAGGGCTAATGACAGGGCGCGTCAAGCTATCAAGACTTTTCTTGAAGCTCCCAATCATGATTTGGACAGCATTATCCACAACGTCCAGCAAAATGGGTACGCCATATCAAACCAGTTGCATAAGCGATACCCAATCTTGGCTGAGAAACCTGAGCTTGGCGAGCAGATAGTTCAGGCGGTCATGGAAGCGTTTAGAGAATGATCATTCAAAGCGTTGTTATTAACCCGGCAGCTAAACACACCGTACTAAAACTCCTTCCCCTTTTAGGGGGAAGGAACTTAATATTCAGATGTGTTTTATCGCCGGGTTAATAACGATGGAAGAGAGATTGGTTGAGGCAACAGAAGTGGTATATGCCGGTAAGCGCGTATTTGATTTGATGTCGGCGTTATGCACGCTGATTATTGCAGCTATTCCAATGTTGTTGGTGGCGCTGGCAATTAAATTGACCTCGCCCGGACCGGTGCTTTACTGGTCTGATCGCGTCGGGCGCAATAATCAAATTTTCCGGATGCCAAAATTTCGTACGATGCGGGTAGATACGCCTGCTGTGGCGACTCATTTGCTGGGCAATCCAGATCGCTTCTTAACGCCAGTGGGTGGATTTTTGCGCAAGACTAGTCTCGATGAATTGCCTCAGATATGGAGCATACTGCTGGGTGATATGAGTTTGGTTGGCCCGCGTCCTGCGCTGTTCAATCAGGATGATCTGGTTGCGTTGCGTACTGAGGCGGGGGTTCATAAACTTGTTCCCGGGCTTACTGGCTGGGCGCAGATTAATGGTCGTGACGAAATACCTATTCCTCAAAAAGTAGCATTGGATGCAGAATATCTGCGCAATATTTCGTTATTCCAGGATTTAAAAATTATTTTTCTAACATTTGTGAAAGTGTTGAAGCGCGAAGACGTTGCACACTGATTACATCACACCTCCCCCTCCATCTCCAATTCCTTAATCTTCCTCGTAAGTGTATTTCTCCTGGCCACATCGCGGCAAAGCCGCTCCTTGTATGATCGATTTTAATGAAAATGTTGTTGAGGAGGTTAAGTAAGATTACACGCTTCACCGGGAAGGCCGTCCGCTCCTGAGGACTGGTTTTTAACCAGAGCCTGTGCTGTAGATTGGCCTCCCGCCCTA
>JACQEP010000015.1 GCA_016200485.1 Gammaproteobacteria bacterium | reverse complement strand
CGTAGCCTTTGGCTTCGCCACCAAATTTCTTCGCCTGCACTACCGTCAGCGCCGCCGTCAGGGTCGTCTTCCCATGGTCGACGTGACCAATGGTTCCCACGTTTACGTGCGGCTTCTTTCGCTCAAACTTTTCCTTGGACATGCTTGCCCCCTTATGACGCTAAATTAATTAACCAAACCCAAAAAATCATAGCCCACTACTGGAGCCCATAACCGGAGTCGAACCGGTGACCTCATCCTTACCAAGGATGTGCTCTACCAACTGAGCTATATGGGCCGAAATCCCAAGAGCAAAAAACAAAAGGCAACCCTTTGCTTTTTGCTCTTCGCATTCTAGACTGAATGGAGCGGGTGATGGGAATCGAACCCACGCCATCAGCTTGGAAGGCTGAGGTTCTACCATTGAACTACACCCGCCTGTTACTCCAGCACGGCACCAGTGAGGTAGCTCGCCTGAGCCGGTCAGCCCAAATACCTGGTGGAGGGGGAAGGATTCGAACCTTCGAAGGCAGAGCCAACAGATTTACAGTCTGTCCCCTTTGGCCGCTCGGGAACCCCTCCCCAAACAAAGGCCGGTATTTTGTCGGAGTAGCGACCTTATGTCAACAAGAATAACGAGATAAAACCTTCTCGCCTCAGCCTTCTATGACTCACACTAACCCTGGGCCACAGTTCATATTTCTTGCCTTAAAGTGCTAATATCAGGTCGTTTTGGCGCCAGGGAGCGGAAATGTCTATAAAATCAGTGTTAGTCACTGGCGGAGCCGGCTACATCGGCAGCCATGTCGTCCTCCAGTTAAAAACCGCGGGTTATCACGTGGTAGTACTGGATAATCTCAGTACTGGTTTTCGCAACGCCGTCAGCGATACCACTCTTATAATAGGGGACACTAGCGACCAACCCTTGGTGGCGCAGGTGCTAAAAGAGCATGCCATTGATTCGGTCATGCACTTTGCCGCTCACACCATCGTTCCGGAATCTGTCGCGAATCCGCTGAAATATTACCAGAATAATACCTGTTCTACTCGCAATCTTCTGGAAACGTGCTCAGCATCCGGGATCAAGCATTTTATCTTTTCCTCGACGGCGGCCGTTTACGGCGTCCCGGCCGGAGGCATCGCCAGCGAAGACACCCCCCTCAATCCGATCAATCCCTATGGCAGCTCAAAACTGATGAGTGAGCAGATGCTGCGCGACCTAAGCGCCGTCAGTGATCTGCGCCATGTAGCGCTTCGTTACTTCAATGTCGCCGGCTCAGACCCTGAGGGACGGATCGGCCAGGCGACCAAGCACGCGACGCTGCTGATTAAGGTTGCCTGCGAGGCCGCCATCGGTAAGCGCAACCATGTCGCCATCTTCGGCACTGATTATTCAACCCGCGACGGCACCGGTATCCGCGACTATATCCATGTCGTGGATTTGGCCAGCGCCCACATCAAGGCCCTGAATTATTTGGAGGCCGGGGGCGATTCCACTACCTTAAATTGCGGATATGGCCATGGCTACAGCGTGCGTGAAGTTTTGGATACCGTGACCCGCGTCCACGGCCAACCGCTTGAGATCCAGGAACTGCCACGCCGGGCGGGTGATCCCCCGGAATTAATTGCCGACGCCCAACGTATTCGCTCAGTCCTAAAGTGGCAGCCCGAATATGACGATCTAGAGAAGATTGTTGCCAGTGCCTTGAACTGGGAGAAAAAACTGCAATACCTGCGTTTTGAGTGATATCTTGATTTTTTGGCTTAAACTGAGTCGCAAAGGATTTCCACACAAGGAGTTAGCGTGAAACCAAGACATGTCGCCCTGTTCAGTAGCCTTCTCTTCCTTTCTCCTCTTGGCTTGACAGCCCCTGCCTACGTCCAGGACGAAATCACAGTCATGGTACGCTCGGGCGATACCCTACAACATCAAATTATCAAGACCATCAAGAGCGGTGCCGCGGTGGAAGTACTTGAGAACCGTGAAGCCAGCGGTTATTCCCGTGTTCGGTTACAGGATGGCACTGAAGGCTGGGTGATTACGCGTTACCTGAGCCCAACCCCCGCCGCGCGTGAGTTGCTCAAACAGGCACAACAACAAATCGCACAACTCAAGCAAGAGAATACACAACTCAAGCAACAACTCAGCAGCGCCGAAGGCGACCGCCGCAGTCTCGGCAGCGACAGTGACCGGCTTAAGGACGACAATCAAAAATTGAATCTAGAGCTGACCAACTTGCGCAACCTATCCAGCAATGTCATCGCCCTGGAAGAAAATAATCAAAAAATGAAAGCCGATATGATGACGCTTGAAACAAAAATGCAAACCCTGGAGCAAGAAAATCACTTGCTGCAAGATCGCCGCACGCGCAACTGGTTCATTATCGGCTTTGGCGTTGCCTTCCTTGGTCTGCTGGTGGGTTTACTGATTCCCAGGATTCGCTGGCGACGCAAATCGAGCTGGAGCGAGTTATAAAAATTGTTCACAGAGACACAACAATTTGTGTCGCCTTCGGCGACAGCTTGGTGGGTTATCCACAGGACTAGGACTTTGCAGTCCGTCGCGCCTGCCGGGCTAACCCACCCTACATTTATTTTTCCAGCTGAGTGACATCACGCACCGCACCACGTGAAGCAGACGTGGTCATCGCCGCATAGGCGCGCAGCGCTGCACTCACTTGCCGTTCACGCGCCACGGGTTTCCAAGCGTTCACGCCATTGGCCGCCATCGCCTGCCGCCGCACATTTAACTCGGCATCGCTGAGCGCAACGCGAATGGTACGGCCGGGAATATCGATCTCAATGATGTCGCCATCCTGCACCAACCCAATCGTGCCACCTTCAGCGGCTTCGGGTGAGACATGACCGATCGACAAGCCTGACGTACCGCCGGAGAAGCGGCCGTCGGTAATCAAGGCGCAGGCTTTGCCCAGTCCTTTGGATTTGAGATAGCTGGTCGGATACAGCATTTCCTGCATCCCCGGCCCACCGCGCGGACCTTCATAGCGAATGATGACCACGTCACCCGGCTTGATCTGATCGTTGAGAATTCCAGTAACCGCCGCATCCTGACTCTCAAAAATGCGTGCTGGACCGCTGAACTTTAAAATGCTGTCATCAACACCGGCCGTTTTCACGACGCAACCGTCTACGGCGAGATTACCGAACAATACGGCAAGACCACCTTCTTTGCTGTAAGCATGTTCGATACTACGGATACAACCATTTTTACGATCAAGATCCAGATCTGGCCAGCGTTTTTCCTGACTGAAGGCCTGTTGCGTCGGGACATTACCCGGTGCAGCACGGTAAAAAGTATGCACGGCTTTATCATTTGTACGGCACACATCCCACTGCTCCAGTGCCGCACCCATACTCGCGCTATGCACGGTAGGTAGATCGCGATGCAACAATCCGGCGCGATCCAGTTCACCGAGAATCGCCATCACACCTCCGGCGCGATGCACATCTTCCATATGATATTTCTGCGTACTGGGCGCAACCTTGCACAACTGCGGTACTTTGCGCGACAAATGATCGATATCGGTCACGCCGAAATTCACGCCTGCTTCTTGTGCGGCAGCCAATAAGTGCAGAATCGTGTTGGTGGAACCGCCCATGGCGATATCCAGCGTCATGGCGTTCTCGAAGGCTTTGAAGCTGGCAATACTGCGTGGCAACACACTGACATCATCCTGTTCGTAATAACGCTTGGCGAGTTCGACACTCAAGCGCCCGGCGCGCAGGAACAATTGTTTGCGATCGGCGTGCGTCGCCAGCAGCGAACCATTGCCCGGCAGACTCAGGCCCAACGCCTCAGTGAGACAGTTCATCGAGTTGGCGGTGAACATGCCGGAACAGGAACCACAGGTCGGGCACGCCGAACGTTCCATTTGCGCGACATCGGCGTCAGATTCATTCGGATTAGCCGCCGCGACCATGGCATCGACCAGATCCAGATGCACTTCCTTACCGCCGATAATCGCTTTACCGGATTCCATTGGCCCGCCGGAGACAAACACCACAGGGATGTTCAGACGCAAGGCTGCCAGCAGCATGCCGGGGGTGATCTTGTCGCAGTTTGAAATGCAGACCATGGCATCGGCGCAATGGGCATTGACCATGTATTCAACCGAGTCGGCGATCAGCTCACGCGATGGCAGTGAATACAGCATCCCGCCGTGGCCCATGGCGATGCCGTCATCGATGGCGATCGTGTTGAATTCCTTGGCCACGCCACCCGCCGCCTCAATCTCGCGCGCCACCAGCTGCCCCATGTCTTTGAGATGGACATGCCCCGGCACGAACTGGGTAAAAGAATTGACGACAGCAATAATCGGCTTGCCGAAGTCACCGTCTTTCATGCCGGTAGCGCGCCACAGGGAGCGGGCGCCCGCCATATTACGGCCGTGGGTGGAGGTGCGGGAACGATAGTGGGGCATGGAATTAGCCTCTGACTTCTAAATCGAAAAGAGACTAAAGATACCAAATTTAAGCGCCGGGCGCGACGCAAGGATAGATTAAACCACCCTATTCAGAGTGATTTTTGCGTTAACTCCCCTTCACAGCTGAGCACATGCCCGGCCTGGACGATCTCTTCTGCAACCTCAATCATCTTACGCCGCTGCGAACGGGCGCGCTGACGCATCAATTCAAAAGCCTGATGCGAATCCATTCCATGCCGTTCCATCAAAATTCCGATGGCCACACTGGTCTCACGCTTTTGATCGAGGGCTGTGCGCAAGTGCTCTTCCATCGCTCGCTGCTCACGCAACTCAATAGCCCGCGCCAATGAAGTTTCAATCACCGGAATAAGTTGCGGCACATCAATCGGCTTGACCAGATATCCAATCGCGCCATACTTGATTGCATTCTGTACAATCTTGTCATCACCATAGGCGGTGAGAAACAAAATTGGAATTTGTGATTCTTGCAATCGTTCAGCAACATCCAACCCGGAGAGTTCGCCCATCCGTACATCGAGTACCATCAGGTCCGGCGCAATCCCAGAAAATTGCTCGAGCGCCTGCTCACCGGAACTTGCTTCAAACACTTCATACCCCGCATGACGCAGCCCCGCCGCGAGGGTGGCTAATATCAGACGATCATCATCAACTATCAATACCTTAGTCATTCCGTTATTTAACCCCCACCAAGCGCGCTTCGTCAACCAAAGATGATAGCGACAACAATACAGGCGCCTCGAGGCGCAAGTGAGTAGTCATCACACCCGCCGCTTCGGAAAGCTGCAACACCGCGCCTTTCGGTGGCATTAAAGACTTAATTAGAGTCAACCCCGTCCCCAAACCCTGGCCTTGCGCCCAATCAACGCGCAAATTATCGTGTTTTGATTGATTGGATAACTTAATACTAACCGCTGCCCCACCTTCCCCAGCGATTGCTATAGCGATTGCTATCGATACCGCTGCATCCGGCACGCTGTGTTTCACTGCATTAATGATCAATTCATTCAATATCAACGCAATCGGCACCGATTCCTTCACCGCCAACAGCAGAGAATTTTCTTCCGCCACAGGGCATTCGAGGATAATCTGGCGCCCAAATAATTCCTCGGCTGATTTTTTCAGTGCCCGTATCAGATTGCACAAATTCACTTCTTGCGGCCGGTCCATGCTTTCCAACCCCATCACCACCGCGACTGAACACAGTTGTGCCACCGCTTCCTCCAACGGTTCTCGCGTCGCAGCATGTGACTGTATTTTCTGCCGCAACAACCCTGCCACCCCCTGCAAAGTATTCTTGATCCGATGATGCACTTCGCGAATCAAGGTCACGCGATGCGCCTCTGCCGCCGCCAGCCGCTGCGCCTCCCGCTGCTTGTGATCGGTCAGATCACGCATGACAACCACTTGCATGGTGCGTTTCTGGTAGGGCGTTAGATTAACCCGGACTTCGATCGGAAATATTGAACCATTCTTGCGCTGACCCACCGCCTCATAAACACCCTGAAAACCATCATTTATTTTAGCCTGGACCAGTTCACGAGATTCGGGCGCCGCCAAATGCAAGACATTCATGCCGATCAATTCGTCCACGCTATAGCCCGTCATTGCAGCCAGGGCGGGATTACAATCAAGCACTGTCCCCTGATCGTGCAGAAGCACCCCTTCTGCGCTCACTTCGACCAGACGCCGGAAACGGGCCTCACTCTCACGCAGCTCTACTTCCATCTTGCGCCGCTGCCATTCTGCTGCCTCATAACGCGCGATGTCCTCGTCCCCACCGAGAATGCGGCGCAACGGTGCCAGCAGCGATTCATTGGCAAATAGATAAATCATCGTAAACGCCAGTAACGTCATCGCTCCAGTGATAATCACCGCCGCCAGCAGATAGCTCTGACGCGTCTTGGCCGCTGTGGTGTAGTGCTGAACCAGGCCGTCACTGAGATCACGCAGCTGACCTGCCTGATTCAGCACTTCGATGGAAATACGCCAGTCACTGGGATTCGTATGCAACTGTTGCGCTGTAGCATCCAGTTGCCGCAAGGCCTCGGCGATCACCGCCAGCTGGGCAGACATCGCAGGATCGGTCAGCCGCGTAATCCGCGCCTGCTGTCTTTGCTCAAGATCACGAGAATAAACTCCCCCCTGGCGAAGGGCCTGCAGCGTCTGGCTAAATATTGCGTGCGCCTGCGGGTAACCCATGCCGGCCATAACGGTGCCGTCCGCATTTTTCGCCTGCTGTTTGACCAGTTCTTCCAGTAAGCCGCTTGCCATCGATTGGGACAGCATCCGCTGCCGGCCCATGACATCGATGACATCGGCGTCATCCCGCATTTGTTGCAACAACACCAACAGGGCCGTGATACAGATCCCGGTCATCGCCATCGCCACCAGGAAAATCAGACGGGTACGCCGCTGGAGCGTAAATTTGTTCACCTGCCACGCCTCCGGTTTAGGTTCCTTCTCGGCCACATTATCACGCCTAACCCGTATTTCTCACCGACCAGCTACTACGGGCCAAGCCCGTGATGCCCTCAGGGGAATAAATAGCGTAAAATTCGCCCCTCGTCGCCTATTAACCGGGATCGCATCATGGCAGCCACGCTCGAAAAACTGGAAAAGAAATTGCTCCACTACACAGGCAAAGCCATTGCCGACTACAACCTGATCCAGAAAGGCGACCGGGTGATGGTCTGTCTCTCCGGCGGCAAGGATTCTTTTACAATGCTTTACTTGCTCAATCTGCTGCGTGTTCGCAGCCACAACAAATTTGAGCTGTTTTCTTTTACGCTGGATCAGGGACAGCCCGGCTGGGACGACAGCCGGCTGCGCACCTGGCTTACCGATCAAGGCATCGCCCATACGGTTCACAAACAAGACACTTATTCGGTGGTGATCGAGAAAATTCCGGAAGACAAAACCTATTGTTCACTCTGTTCGCGTCTGCGGCGCGGCAATATCTACACCTATGCCACCAAACATAGCTTTACCAAGATCGCACTCGGCCATCATCGTGACGATTTAATCACCAGTCTGCTGATGTCAATTTTCTATAATGGCGAAATCAAGTCGATGCCGCCAAAACTGCTCACCGATGATCAACGTCACATTGTCATTCGCCCATTAGCCTATTGTCAGGAAGACGATATCGCTGAATACGCCGCGCTGCGGGAATTTCCTATTATTCCGTGCAATCTCTGCGGCTCACAGGACAATCTTGTCCGCCAAAAGACCAAGCAACTGATTAAAGACCTGGCGGGAGACAATATGAAAATCCCAAGCAATATTCTTCATGCACTACAGGCGATCCATCCGAGCCAGTTGATGGACAAACGCCATTGGGATTTCAAACATCTGGAACAACAACGTATTGCAGGGTTAGAAAACATAGGGGCGGGTTTGAATCCCGCCCCTACAAAACAAAAAGGGGAGCTATCCCGCTCCCCTTTTTGATAATTCTTTAACCCAGTTAAGAGATCATCAGACCATAATCTGGCCAGCAAATAACGCCACGCAGATTGTCAGCCCCAACACACCCACAATCAACGCCATCGTCTGTTCCATTACGGGCTTTTTGATTCCGGTATACATGGTTGCTATCTCCTCAGGAGTTAACGATACGTGAGGGCCTTAGGCCATCAGCTGATTGGCGAAAGTGCCTACAGCAATTACGATACCCAGTACAGCAGCAACCAGCGCAAATTTTTGTTCCATGATAATTCCCCCACGAAAATAAAATGAAATAATCTTTCCCCTAAACCCTATTGCCAGAGTCAACCATCACGGTTTCATAAAGAAACATAGCAGAACGCTAAACAATTTGACAAGTATTTTTTACCAAAATAGTCAAAATTAAACTTGTTGATATCCTTGCACTTTCTACACCTAAAATCCCTATGGCTTAAGTTTTACGACTTCAACTAATATAGGTGCAAAATCGCTGCAAACCCTTTAAATTGATATTAAGTTGCGAACAACTCTTAACGTAACAAATCAAAAGCTTAGTATTTTAATCGAGATTTTATGCACGCCCACACAGAGGAGCTAATGTCCATGGAAACCCCGGCCTCGGCGCAGTTCGTCGCCTGGTTCCGTCAGTCATCGCCCTACATTCACGCGTTTCGGGGTCGCACTTTCGTCATCAGCTTTGATGGCGCGGCGGTGATCGACCCCCGCTTTCCGGCACTGATCCATGACATCGCCCTGCTCCATAGTCTGGGCATCCGTTTGGTGCTAGTGCATGGTGCGCGGCCACAAATCGAACAACGGTTGCAGGAACGCGGCCTGAAAATGGAATACGTCAACGGCCGGCGCGTGACCGATGCCAATGCACTGACTTGTGTTAAAGATGCCGTAGGTAGTGTGCGGCTGGAAATTGAAGCGCTGTTATCAATGGGCCTCGCCAATTCACCAATGGCCGGCGCACGGCTGCGTGTTGCATCCGGAAATTTTGTTACTGCCAAACCGCTGGGCGTACGCGGTGGTATTGATTACTGCCATACCGGCGAAGTGCGGCGTGTTGATGCAGATGCGATCAAACAGCGACTGGATAGCGGCACGCTCGTGCTGCTCTCGCCATTGGGATTTTCACCCACGGGTGAGATTTTCAATTTAACCGCCAATGAAGTCGCTGCCGCCTGCGCCACCAGCTTACAGGCGGATAAATTGCTGTTCCTCACTGAGACCAATGTCATTACAGATACCCAACAGGCATCCGCGCGGGAACTAACGCTGGAACAAGCGCAGCAACGCGTCAATGCACTCCAACAACTTGATGAAGAATCCCAATATCTACAACATGCCATCGATGCCTGCCGCCAGGGCGTGCGGCGCACGCATTTAATCGATCGTCACATCGATGGCGCTTTATTGCTGGAACTCTTCACTCGTGACGGCGTTGGTACCCTCATCGGCGCCGAAACCTTTGAAGGCACGCGTCAAGCAACGATTGAAGATGTGGGCGGCATTCTGGAACTGATCAAACCGCTGGAAGAAGAAGGTATGCTGGTACGGCGCTCACGCGAACAACTGGAGCTGGAAATCGAACATTTCACCGTCGTCGATCGCGACGGCACCATCATCGCTTGCGGCGCACTGTATCCGTTTGTGCAGGAAAGCATTGCCGAGCTGGCGTGTCTAGCGGTGCACCCCGATTATCGCCAAAGCGGACGTGGCGACGCGCTGCTCACCGCCATCGAAAAACAGGCCAAACAACAAGGCCTGCGCCAAGTCTTCGTGCTGACGACGCACACCGCGCATTGGTTCCAGGAACGCGGCTATACGCCCGGCCAAGTGGATCAATTGCCGGTGAAAAAGCAGGTGCTATACAACTATCAGCGTAAGTCGAAGGTATTTATCAAGGTGCTTTGAATTTTAATCCCATCATTTCTGAGATTTTCCGGGGGGGGATTAAAGCCTGCCTTGTTCCGGCACCCCACCACCGGAATGCCTGATAGAATCGCCCACGTGCACCACCAAGTGGTGTCGGTTTTCCATAATATAACGCAGACGGGCTTCCATGCCCCGGCCCTTACGCATCAATTCGGCATCAGGATCGATTCGGAATTGATGGGGGTCATTGCTGCGCCGCTCGCTAAAGAGGGTTGGCTGATATCGGCTCCGCGCATCCTTCACTCTCGTTTTGTGTCTGTTGTGCGCTATTTTATCATCTACCACAGCGGTAATTTGAGTTTTTCAACAAGCTGCCAGGGGGTTATGAGGCGCTTACGGAATTTTTATTTGGCACCGTGAGTGTTCACATTAACGAATCCTCGATGAGCTTCACTCAACACACATACAGACAACACTTTATCTGTGCCATGGTTTTTTAACGTGATCTGCCATTGATCGCCTACCTGTTTTGCCACGTCAGGCGGAAGGATTACTTGACGAAAATCCGAGCTAATTTGAATCAGTTTGACTGGCAGCTGCAAGCCAAGGCCACACGCTTTCATGACTGACTCTTTGGCTGTCCAATATTCGATCAGGCAGCGCGACTGGTTTGCCATTGGTTGTGTACGTAAATGATCCAGTTCTTCATCACTCAGGACATGCTGTGCCAATCCCTGCCAATCCCGCTTAGGCAGCGCTTCCAGATCCACGCCCACCGGGACATCCGCCACTGCCAGGACAGCGTTATCACCGCAATGGCTAAGGCTGAAATGGCAATGGGTAAAGTGGCTTAGAAATGGTTTCCCCAAAGGGGTATGGCGAATCTGTAGTGCTGCGGGGTTATCGTTCAGATGTTCCCCCAAGCGGAGGCGTAACCCTGCCCGCGCGGCGGCGTATCGCATAGCGGCGAGTGGTTGTTTGAAGTTTCTATAGCGGTGGGTTTCCTCGTTGCTCAACAGCGCCAAATCATCGGACAGGTGTGTCTCCAGGCGCCATGCATACAAAGAAACTGTTGCGTTTTCACAATCCATAACGCAACTGGAGATAAATTAGTCGATTGCGTTGCAACTGCCCAAAGTAAGTGTATTCGGGGCCGAAATAGTGGTCAGTTCCCAATAAAATTCGCAGATCATCATTGATTGCATAATCAAGTTTAACTCTGGCAGTACCATTCCGGTCCGGCCAAACTGCTACGCCTGTCGTTTCCAATGTTAAGCTGTCATTCAACCATCGCTTGGCAATCCGCCAAGTAAACCCTTCCTGATTTTGTGCTGTTTGCCCACTGAGGGCGGCCTGCCGTAGGGCCACATCCTGCGTTACTCCTGACGCGAGAGATTCAGGGTCACTAAAGTCATACACATGTCGCACAGTGGCCTGAATGCCAAATGTGCCACCTTCGCCGAATGACCACTCGGGTCCTCCCACCAGCCAAAGTTGCGGCTTTTTGTGAGAGAAATCCAGACGACCCTCGCTGTCTGTTTGCAACCACGCCGACTCTGCACGCCAAATCACGCCTTCGTGAACCCAGCTCACATCCCCGCCGATCACCTTAGCACGCTGATTGCGCACCACCACGTCCAGACCTTGGGCCGATAGACCACCCGGAAGCAGGTCTGGGGTCGGATCAAACCCATTAAAATAAGAGAGCGAGCCGTCGATATTTTCGCTACTCCCCTCCCATTTCAGCGCCCATTGTGAAGATTCGGGGGGTGACTCGATACGGTAGGCCACGCCCGGTAGGGTTGCCAGCGGAATGGTATTGCTGGCCGCCTGAGGAAACCAGAACACAGACCAGAGACCTGTGCGCGTTTCGAGCGCCACATTAGCGCTCTCGTTACCATAACGCATATCAGCATCTTCAGTGACTAATAACGTGAAATCACGCGGCGACAGATAATCGGTCGGGTTAAGCCCATCAGCTCGCCCCCATGCGATCATCTGCCGACCAAGCTTGACGTCGAGCGGTCCAAAATGATTGCGCCAATACAATTCACGAACCAGCCCATGACGAGAAACATCTGAACTTTGCGTGCGCACCCAGCCATTAACCACCAGCTGGCCAAGCGCATCACTATTGACTTTGGCTTTCCCCCAAGCGCTTGTGCCACTCAGGGGACCCTCATCATTCAAATCGCGATCACCATTCCATGCATCACCGCGCAGCGACAGTGAGGAATCGATATCTACATTTGCCGCAACAATATTTGATCCGAGCAGTCCCAGTACTGTCAACGCATACTTCCAACTCACTTATCTAGATTCCGCGGCGTAAAGAGTGAGGCGGCAACATTCTGGTCTGCCTTGAACTCATCGAATTGTATAGTGGTTCGATGACCATTTTGAAGATTTTCAGCCACCGACACCATCGCCTGATACTTGCCATTTTTTCCCACCTGACGAATGTCCGTGGTGCTGATGCGCTTCAGCGGTTGCTCACCTTCATCCCAGAAATCGACACGGCTGGCGACAAAATTATCCTTGCGTACCCAAGTTACCCGCTTAGAATATCCGCTGTTCTGCTTAACGGCATCGCTGCTTGGCGTCGATTCAATCACATAACACTGCGCACCGTCGTTCATTTCCTCGCGGAGTATTTTGTGGGTCCATTCTTCCGGCTTGTGGCCGATGATGTCACCGTAGCTGAAATCTGTACCCACAAAACTATCCTTTTTGTTGGAGGCAGAAAGGCGGCGCACCTTGCCCAGCGCGGGCAGATAGACCCACATATCATCATCAGCATTGGCATTGGCATGCTCAATCAATAGGGTGGAGGTTCCCTTGATATCCGCGGGAGAGAGAAAACGAACAAGACGCATATTGTCTTCACTCTTGTCCTGCAACCGGGTCAATCCGCTCGTCTTACGCACCCGGCTGAAACCCTCTCGGTTGGTCAGCGTGAACGTGGCATTCGCTATCGAATCATTGACCTTCGTCGCGGCCAGATTTTTTCGCATGATCTCAAGCGCCGGCGACGAATCCGCGTGAGCAAAGCCGCCGATAAACAACAACAGACTGGAACCAAACACTAACAAACTCACCCATTGCCAGGCTGACCAGCGGCTATCCGCTCTAAAAATGAACCGCGGTTGCCATGACAGCACTAAACCCAACACCAGCGTCAACGAGGCCCACACACTGACCACCATCGCTAGCACGATAAACAAGGAAAGCCACAAGTGAATATTGTAGCCGATCGACAGCGCCAGTACGCCATACCCCCCCGCGACTGCCGTGGCGACATAAAGCGCCGCCTTGCCGGCGGTTGCCAACGTATTGAAAGTCGCCTGATTGGTCTCATCACCGGCATTGATCTGTTCGCGCATGCGATACAGCAGGTAGATCGCATAATCGGCGCCGATGCCCACTGCCATCGCCGAGATCAGCGAGTTCGGAATATTCAGCGGGATATTGAACGCCCCCATTACGCCAAACACGGCCAGCACAGCCATCGCCAGGGGTAACAACACAATCACACCCGCTGTGAATGAACGGAATGCCAGCGCAGAAATCACAAATATGGCGAGCGCTATCTGTACGATATTGCGGATCTTGCCCTTGACCATCGTATCTGTCAGGGCGATGGTCTGCACGACATCTCCACCAAAACTTACTTTAATATTTGGTCCGAAGGCCTCTCGGGTCTCGCCTTCCAGCTTATTCACCAGATCCTTAACATAAGCATTACTACCCGATTTCAGCAGGATGGTGATCTTGGCACGCTGATATTGATAATCGACATAGGCATCGAAGTCTCCCGGCTCGCCAGACATGGAGTACAACAGCAAATACTGTGACACCAGATTTCCATTCGTTGGCAACACGCTGGCATTGATGGCATCACCATTCATTGCCTGGTTCATGCGCTTGAGGTAGTCGACGATGGAGATCGTCTTACCCACGAATGGCTGCGCCTCTGCAAAACGTTGAGTGCGCTCTATCGCGGCGAGTACTTCAGGGTTTTTGATTGTATCCGCACGATTACCCTCCACCATGATATACAGACTGTTGGTGCCTCCAAGTTGACTGTTTAGGAACTCGTCATCCTTCTGAATATCGAGATTGGCGGCAAAGAAATTTTTACTGGCGTTATCGATCTCAACACGCTGGATCCCTAACACACACAACACTACCACCCCGGCAAGCACGCCAAACATCATGCGGCGGCGGGTGCGGGATACCAGCTGTTCGCCGACCCAGCGCGGAATGCGGTCCCAAATCCGCTGTTTGTTCTCACGCACCAAGTCTTTATCGCTCGGCGGTGACAACAGGGAGCGCATGGCCGGGATAAATGTCATTTCCAGCAGTACGGCACTCAGAATCCCCACACCCGTGAAAACGCCGAAGCTGCGAATGGTGGCGATATCGAACACTAACAGGGAGAAGAAGCCGAGCGCAGCCACTCCACCTGCAATCATCATGACCGGACCGATGCCGGTCAACGATCGGATAACGGCCTCGCGATTGGCATCCTGCGGCGACAAGACGCCGATCTGGCGCAACTTGACGTATTCTTCATAGTAGCGTTTGAGCATCTGCACCGCGTGCCCTGCCGCCACCGCCAGAATCAGGATTGGCGTCGGAGAGTTGAAGATATCGAGCGGCTGGCGCACCAGTCCCATGAACCCCATTCCCCAGACCACCGCCATTAACGCCGTCACAAGCGGCAATATCAACCCTTGCTTGGTACGGAATGCCTCAAAGTGCAATAAACCAATCACCAGGATCGCAATGGGGAACAAAATATTTATACGTTGGGCAAAAGTCTCGGTTTTGTCGAGGTAAATTGGGTTACCGCCAAGCGTGATTGTCACCTCCGGCCCACGTTCAGCATCGACCACCGCACGTACAGGCTCGACCATTTTCTGGAATCCATCCGGCCGCTCTTTCAGTTCAACCAAGATTGCTGCTGTATGAAAATCTGGCGAGACCACCGTATTCATATACACGGAATTGGATAGAATGGCTTGTTTGAGCGCGGCATAATCTTCTTTTGTCAGTGAGCCTTGCCTGAGCAGCGGCCTGGCTTCAAACCCCTCCTCTGTGCCTTTGATGGCCTTCGCCTGACGAGCTGCCAGACTCACCAGCGTTGAACGTACCACACCGGGGGTGTTTTCCAGCTTACGCGTGATTCGCTGCACGCGGTCAAGCACGGCGGGCTGAAAAATATCACCTTGCTTCGGACTGACGCCAATGAGCATCAAGTACTTGGAACCAAATTCCGCGTCAATGCGATTAGTGGACTTGATATACGGATGCCCTTGTGGTGCAAGCGCCGACGGGTCGATAACGACCTTAAGACCCGCTCCGAACACGCCCAGTACCGCGGTAATCACCGCGATCACAACAATGACCGTGATACGGTTTCGTAATAACCATTGCGCATAGCGATTCATATCTTCTCCTTAAGACAACTTGGTGGAATGGCGCTAAATGGAATTTCCCACAGATCAATCCGTTTGCGATACAGTGAGTTGCTTGCGTAACTTCACCACATCACTCTCAATTTGGCTAATCAACACCTTGCGCAAAATCGTTGCCGGAATGATACCGAAAAATTTGCCCGGCTCGGCAGCGAATTGCCAGTGCACCTCAACACCCGCCAGGTGCGGACGCAGGGTGTAGCGCCCCTCATAATAGAATGGTCCCTCGATCACCTTGAACGCATATTCACAATCCGGTGTGCTTTCGATAATCTCAGCAAGAAAATTCATCTTACGGGTGAGGAAGTTAAAAACAATCGTGTAACGGCACCCCACGTCTGGCTGCGGTGCCAACAGTTCCACGGCACTACAGGAGCTTTGCCACTGGGCATCGTTTGCCGGGTTGGAGAGATAAGCAAAGGCCTCCGCTGGAGAAACCGGCAATGTATAACGGTAATCGGCGTGTATCATGCAGCAAATCCTATGACAGGTTTAACAGGAAAATGGCGATCAATCATAGCCGCAACCGCTTTCGCTTGCGGCGCATACATGATTGAATTGTGATCACCAGGCAACTCAACTATCTGCAATGTGTCCAGCACAAGCTCGGTCCAACCTAATGACGGACCATAGTCTTCCGGTTCATCAACCGCGCGCACCAGTAACACAGGCAACGACTCCGCAGGCGGAAAATATAACTGCAATGCAATACCATTGGCGATATAGACCTCAAAATAACGGGAGAACTGATCAATATCAGCGTCACGGGGCAAGACATCAATCGCCTTGGCTTCGTTCAATACATATTCGAGCATCGATTCGTTCGGCAACGCACGTAGAATGTCTGCCGTGATACGTAAAGACTTACCATATGGCGTGGCCAAGTCACGTGCAAACCACGACAACAACGTTGCATCGTCGGCGTCGCTGGGAACATTGGCAGGAACGGGGGCACGCGTGTCGATCAGCGTAATGCCGGTAACCATTTCTCCTGAATCGCGTAAGCGTCGTGCCACCTCAAACGCAATGATACCCCCGAAACACCAGCCGCCCAGGAGATAGGGACCTTGCGGCTGTTTTTCGCGCAACACTTCAAGATAGCGGCCTGCCATTGCCTCAATGGTCACCTCGGCCTCTCCCGCATTGATCAACCCTGGCGATTGGATTGCCAGTACCGGCCGTTCGCTGGCAAGGTGTTGGCATAGCTCAAGATAACAGAACACATTACCGCCGATGGGGTGAAACAGCCATAACGGCTGAACATCACGCCGCGCACGCAGGGTGAGCAACATGCCCGGACGGGCATCGCCACCCCGGCGTAAACGGCTAGCCAACGCCGCGACGGTTGCATGCTGGATGAGCTCAGCCACTGACAATTCAACGTCGAACAGGCGCTTAATGCCGGCCACCAACTGCACAGCCAAGAGCGAGTGGCCGCCTAAATCAAAGAAGTTGTCCTCAATGCCGACGCGAGACACACTGAGCAGATCACTGAACAGCCCAGCCAGCTGAATTTCCAGCTCGTCACGAGGGGCAACATAATCGCTGTCCGGCAATGACACTTCCGGCGCAGGCAACGCCTTGCGATCAATTTTGCAATTCGGCGTCTGCGGCAAATGCTCAAGAAAGACGAAGGCTGATGGCAGCATATACGCTGGCAACTCTGCACGTAACGCATCACGCAATTCATCCAGCACAGTGGCTTCGTTCGCTGCAACCAAGTAAGCGACTAAACGGGGATCGCTCGGCCGATCCTCGCGCACGACAACAACGGTGTCGCGGACCGCGTGATGCTGCCGCAATACGCTTTCGATTTCACCCAACTCAATACGGTAACCACGAAGCTTAACCTGAAAATCAAGCCGGCCATGATGCTCAAGTCGACCATCCGCAGTCCAACGCACTCTGTCACCCGTGCGGTATACGCGGCCTGCCTGCGGTAACGTGTCCAGAACACGAAAACGTTCTGCTGTCAGTTCAGGCTTTTTCCAATAATCGAGCGCAAGTCCATCACCGCCTATCCACAACTCGCCAATCACGCCTGGCGGTACTGGATAACCTTGGGAATCGAGCACATACAACTGGGTGTTGGCAATCGCGCGGCCCACATGAATTGGCGCATCGGGCACTAGACGTACGGCTGTTGACCACACTGTGGTCTCGGTTGGCCCATAGAGATTCCACAACGCAGTGGTTCGCGCATGTAATTGCTGTGCAAGTTGCGGGGACAACGTATCACCACCACACAACGCGGTCAGCGTCTTGCAGCCCTGCCATCCCGCATCGATCAACATTTTCCAAGTCGCCGGCGTTGCCTGCATCGCAGTAATGGTGTCGCTGGCAAGCCGATCAGCTAACTTGGCACCATCCCGCAGCGAGGCATTATCCGCCACGATCACTTCACCACCAGCTAGTAATGGCAACAATAGCTCCAGCACTGAGATATCGAACGCTGGCGTCGTGACCGCTAACAAGCGGGTATGTGCATCCCATTGCAATAACGTCTGCATGCCCAGGAGGAAGTTGCGCACGGACCCGTGCCCAACGCGCACGCCCTTGGGTTGGCCAGTCGACCCCGAGGTGTACAATACATAGGCCACTTTACTCACTAGCGGCGCATGAGGCGCTTGATCCGGCAGTGCCATATCGACACAGATCGTGGATAATCCATCTGGCCAGAGCGGTTGCAGATCACTCTCTGTGATTAACGCCGACAACTGCGCATCCGACGCGATATAGGCCAAACGTTCCGCCGGGAATGAAGGATCAAGCGGCACATAAGCCGCACCAGCACGCCAGATACCCAAAATCCCCGCGACCAAATCGACCCCACGTTCCAACATCAAACCGACATGGGCATCCGGTATCACACCTGCGCTACGCAGTACACCGGCAATCTGCCCTGCCCGGCGCCATAGTGTTGCATAATCAAGCTGCCGTGTAGCATCTCGCACCGCGGGAGCATTAGGTGCCCTTGTCACGCACTCAAAAATATCGGTCGACACACTGCCTTGCTGCCAGTCGCACCGAGGGCCACGGCCCATTGCCAGCCAGCGCGCGAGCTCCACTGGATTGTCCGGACGGATTTGTCCCAACGGACACTGCGGCGCAGCCACGAGCTGTTCTGTCAAACCGATGAAATAGCGGGCCATTTCGGCGATTGTATCCGGACGTAACAGCCGATGCTGGTATTTAAATACGCCCACGAATGCACCTTCGCGCTCGCCCCCCATTTCCAACATCAGATCGAGCTGACCTTCTTGTTGCGGTACTGCAAATGGCCGAAGCACAAGCCCTGCGGTGTGCCGTTCCAGTAGCGGTGGATCAGCAAGAAAGAAATGCTCAAATTCAGCCAACAGTGGCAGACGTTCCCAGGAGAAACCAAGCTGTGCAATAGGCGCGTAACTGGGATCGCGGCGTGGCGCCAATTCCTCCACCAACGACGAGAATGGGAAATCCTGATGACGCAGTGCACCCACCACGACATCGCGCACTTGCTGTAATAAATTACTAAAACTGATGCTGTCGTCAAGCTGAACGCGCAAGGCAACCGTATTCACATATTGCCCAAGCTGCATTCGCTGTGATCGCTCGGTGCGGCCCGCGACCGGCGTCGCAATCACTAAATCGTCATC
Source organism: Gammaproteobacteria bacterium (assembly GCA_016200485.1). NCBI lineage: Bacteria > Pseudomonadati > Pseudomonadota > Gammaproteobacteria > Gammaproteobacteria bacterium. Next base: position 77,073 of record JACQEP010000015.1, on the reverse strand, counting down.
CCCCGAGAACTGGCGCAACAAAACACTATAGGCGGCCAATAGCACCATGAAGGGCGTGGCGCTCTCTTCGCGCGCGACACGACGGATCGACTCACTGACTGTCGCGTCAAATACAAACGGAAGCGTATGCCCATCATATTCCTGCAGGGCGGGACGTGGTGCGTCAAACGGCAGTGAATGCACAGGGGGCGCGCCCTTCAGCTGGTCTCGCCAGTATTTCAAGTCGCGGTCTCGAAGTGCTGGATCGGTCTGGCGTATCTGCTGCGCGTGCGCATACTGTCCATAACCACTTCCCTCCAATGGCTGCGTGCTTCGTTCCGCAATTCCCAAACGTCCCGCGACCTCCTGTAACAACAGACCAAGCGACCAAAAATCCAATAAGACATGGTGAACAACCACCACCGCCAACCAGCGTGAGTCGGTACGTTGGTACAGATGAACACGCCATAACGGCGGGCAACCAAGATCGAACGGTACCCGGCTGTCGGTACGCGCCTGCTCACGCAGGCGCTCGTCGCTCCAACCAGAGGCATTCACAATCTGAACATCAGGCGTGACGTGCTGGTGGACCCATTGCTGTGGTCCTTCCGGTGTCTCTGGCAGCGCGGTACGCAATACGGGGTAATCGGTGAGCAATGCATCCAATAGCTGCGGCAATGCACTCGGCCACCCATCCAGCCCAACGGTAACGTCCACACTAAACAGCAGATGATAAGCACCGCAGCTTGGCGCCAGTTGCTGTAGATACCATAGCCCCACCTGCTCTGGCGCTAATGGATGAATCGCCAATACTCCATCAGGCAACGGCGCATTCAGCGAATCTATACTCACGCCACCACCTGTTCACTTGATTGCAATGTATCGGACAAATATCGGGCTAAATGGTCAATGGTCGGGCAATCCCACAGCAAGGTAGAAGGCAGCTCAAGCCCCAGCATCTCTTCAAGATCACCTGCGATCGTCAAAGCCGCGATCGAATCCAGCCCATACTGGGTCAACGGTTTATCAGTCGCCACACTGCCCGCTGGCAGGCGTAGCTCTTGGACTAGCATCTGAACGAGGGTATCACACAGATATTCGACACTATGCGGTTTGTAAGTCACGGTAAGTCTCCTTGGAAAAATCAGGTAAGGTCTCCACAAGGCCACGCGCCGCCAATGGCCAGGGTAATAACGAAAACATCTGTGCATGCGTACGCTGATACTCACATTGTTCATGTAGCGCTCCGATTAACGCGGGCGCTAGCTCCCCGCATCGGAACTCTGCTCGCCCAGCGCGCGCCAGAGCGGCCTGTAACCAGAGTCCGCGCGCAAAGAAACTGCCAAGCGCATGGCGGTTATACAACCACACACCAAGCGCTGCGATGGCCGCATGGAGCTCACAATAATGCTGGGCAAACGCAAACTGCCGTGCGCTATTACGCTCGCCACGACGCACTGGTTCATCAAGAACGTTCGCATTCAATGAGGCAAGATCGTTCTTCAATTGGACCGCTAAACGCCGCAGCTCAGACAATGTTTGCACATTCAGTTCGTCATCCGCGACAACCGCATCAAGCTGCATCAACAGTGCCGGCAGGCTATCCATGACCGCATTACGACCACGGTTAAACAGATCAAGCCGCTCATACGGTAACGATGGCAATGGACAATTCAGATCATAAAGCGCCGGCCAGTCGACCGGAGAGACGTGATCACGATGCCCTCGCACCAGCGTTGGCAGCAATGTCGCCAGACTGTCGAGGCAGACCAGGCTGCTACCATCAAAGATGGAAACGATGGCGCCATCGCGAATAAATTTCTGGAATATTCCCTCGCCATGCCTTTCGCGCAGGTAGTAACGCGCCCCCAGAACGCTAGCCAACTGCTGACATGCAAAATCAACCAAATGAGTAACTTGCACTTTAGCGACGGTGGACCAGGCTGAGAACTGCTCCGGATAAAGATGCAAGCCGCGCGCAGCGACAATGGCAGTGCATTCACCCATCAGTTGCGACAAATAGGCGTTCGCCAACACATGTTGCGTGTGGGGCAATGTATTCATTGCAGCGCCATACAACTGCCGTTGCGCGGCAAAATCCGCCACCAGCCGCAACGCGCTATCGCCTACGCCCAGGGAGAGCGCCGTACAATAGGTGCGAGTCACTTGAAACCCCTTAAGCGCCAGCTCTAGCCCAAACCCTTCAGCACCGATGCGCGAGTCAGCCGGGATATTGCACTCCCGGAAACCGATCCCACTGATGTCACAGCCACGCAAGCCATGAGTTTTCACGCGTGGCAAATGATAGTAGTGACGGCTCTCCAGTTTATTTTTGTCGATAATAAATAATGTATGATTGCGCAGATGCTGACCGGCATCGGTACGTGCCAGCAACACCAAGAAACCGGAACGCGTGGCCCGGTTGATCGGCCACTTTTCACCATTGAGCGTATAACTACCATCGGCGTTTCGACGAGCCGTTAATTCGTTGGCCGCCAAGTCAGCGCCGTGATCCGCCTCGGAATAGGCCAAGCAGGGAAAATGGCCGTCGTGAAGCACCCAGTCCGCAATGCGTCGCTGCTGTTTGGCGTCTCCGCCGATCCAGGCCAGCGCCGACCACAGCATCGTGCTAAAACTTACTGCGACGGACATATTACGCCTGGCCAGCGTTCTGCCCATGGCCACAAAAGTTTCGCTTGACTTAAACGAACCGCCCAGTTGCTCAGGCACATAAACGCGCGGCACTCCCAGCGCGTTTAGAAACGAGACGGCCACATCAGGAAAGGCATCCGCTTCATCCAGCGCCATCGCCTGACGAAATGAGAGTGTATTATCTGGATTAGCAGGATCGCCAAGTGCCTGCTCAAAAGCCAATGCTTCATGGTATTGCTGGGGAATCATGCGGTTGCCTCCCTGACACAAATTTCAAGTTCTGCGGCAAGCCAGCGGTTACGCACCAGCAAGCGCTGTACTTTGCCACTGGATGTTTTTGGAATCGTATTGGCACGAACAAACACCAACTCATTAATTTGAAGCTGATGTTCGCGAGAGATTGCGTTACGCAGAGCAATGGCCGCGTCGTCCAAATCCTCGGAGTGCCAACCACGGTCCATTTCGACAACTAATCCCAACCCCTCGCCATCTGGCGTATCAATGGCAAATGCCGCAGCGCCCTGCGGACGTAGCGCCGGATGCGCCGACAACGCCGTTGCTTCAATATCATGCGGGTAGTAATTATGACCGCGGATGACAATAAGATCTTTGATGCGACCAGTGACGTAGAGCTCGTTGTCCTGTAACACACCCAGATCGCCCGTACGCAACCAGGAGGTATCATCGCCTGGCAACTTGGCATGGAAGGTTTCCTTTGTTGCATCCGGTCTCGCCCAATAACCATCGGTAACCGCTGGGCCACTGACCCAGATCTCGCCGATCACGCCTTTGCCACACCGTTTCCACGAATCAGGATCGACGATGGCAACTTCGGTTTCCGGATCCGCTTGGCCACTACTGACCAACATGACGCCGCCCTCTCCAGTTGTCTTGAGAGAACCCAGCGCCAACGCATCGCGTCTTGCCTGCAACATAACCGCGCCACTCAAAACCTGTGGTGCCGTCACCATCAATGTCGTTTCGGCCATGCCATAAGAAGGGAAAAAGGCTCGGCGATCAAAACCAGCGGGCGCAAATGTTTCAGAAAAGCGCTTAAGGGTTTCCGCACGAATAGGTTCGGCTCCATTCACGGCAACACGCCAGCTAGATAAATCAAGCTGTTCAATCTGCTCCGGCCTGGCGCGACGAACACATAAATCATAGGCAAAATTGGGCGCAGCACTGATGGTGCCACGATACCGGGAGATAGCCTCCAACCAACGCATGGGTCTTTGCAGGAATGTGGCAGGCGCCATTAAATGTACGGGGAAACCGGCATAGAATGGCTGCAAAATCCCACCTACCAATCCCATGTCATGATAGGGTGGCAGCCACACAACGCCGACGCTTTCCTCATCACTGTGCATGGCCCGTGAAATCATTCGGGAATTCGCCATCAAGTGCCGCTGCAAAACGCGTACTCCCTTGGGCGTCCCGGTCGAGCCTGAGGTATACTGGAGCACTGCCAACGTATCTCCATCAACAGCGGGCATCTTCCAGTCTGCTTCAATACCAACCGGCAAATCATCCGTGGCCAACGCTTGTAAACCGCGATGGCGCAAGACCTGCCACTCATCACCGGCCAACGTGGCCAACACAGAAGAAGTCGACAGCATCACCGCCGCCCGCGCATCGTTAACGATAATGCGTACTCGTTCGTACGACGTATTCAACCGTGGCGCATACACCGGCACAGCGGTAATCCCCGCGTACCAGCAACCGAGAATGCTCAGTACATAATCAATGCCGGGCTGAAATAACAACACAGCACGCTGGCCGCCGAATCCGCGCTGCTGCAATACCGCAGCAATCGCTCTGGCTCGACGGTCAAGCTCGCCATAACTGACTACAGTTTCGCCATTGCCTTGATCGTTTTGAAACCCAAAAGCGACTCTGTGGGGAGTGATAGCCGCACGCCACACCGTCAACCTAACAAAATCCATTTCATGAAATACGTTTTCGCGTTTATTTGGATGCGTCATGTAATGACTCCGGTATCTTTAGATCAACGAGACCAAAGATACCAATCGCAGGGCGCGAAAAAAATTATACTTCGGTATACCTCAGGTATACCTTAACCAAGCTGATCTTCGGCCAAGCTGGATATCGCAATGAATTAATAAAGTTGCCTATCCCAGGGACAGACTAGATTTGAATCGATGGATTATCAGTGTGGCGCCGACGATTTATAGCTTTGTTCATGCCAATCCGATTCACGAATAGACATTTTTACTTCCGAAGTAACGAAAGTAAAAATGTTATTCATAATAAGGTTATTACGATTTCTCAATAAATTTCGAAGATAATCTCAAGTAGTGTCCGGTAATTTTATTAGCCGGTCATATAACAAGTTGATCTGGATAGGAAACGGCATGTTTAGGGGTGTCACCGCGTCGCGGCGCTACGTGCGGCTGGCAGGCATGATCTTGGCCCGCTGCTTAAGGGCAACATCCGCCATAATGTATTCATCAGCACGTTTTTCAGCGGTTGTTAATGCCGTCCCGCGCGCACCAGCCCGCCCAACCCCGCTTCGATCAACATCTCGGCCAGATAAGCATGCACACTTTGCGAGTCTTCCAGCGCTAACACATCCTCTGCAATGCGACGGGCGCGGGCCACGGGGAAACTGCGGATCATCCATTTAACGCGAGGCAGACTTGAGCTACTCATACTCAGGCTATTTACGCCCAATCCGAGCAGTACCAGCGCTGCCTTGGGATTGCCAGCCATTTCACCGCAGACACTCACTGGACAGTGAAGTGCCTGCGCGCCATCAATCACAGCTTTTACGGCACGGATGACGGCGGGACTCAAACTGTCGTACAACGCTGCGACATTGCTATTGTTGCGATCGACCGCCAGCAAATATTGCGTCAGGTCATTGGTGCCGACGGAAATAAAATCGACGCGGCTGGCGACGGATTCAATCTGATAAACGAGTGACGGCACTTCCACCATAACGCCGATCAATGGCGGCTCAATGGCAACGCCCTCTTCAATCAGCTCTTCATAAGCTTTGCGAATGAGACGCTTGGATTCGTCAATCTCGGGAATATTGCTGACCATGGGCAACAACAAACGCGCGCGCCCCATACCTTGGCTGGCGCGCATCATGGCACGCAGTTGCACCGAAAATATTTCCGGATGATCCAGAGTAATGCGAATTCCACGCCAACCGAGAAATGGATTTTCTTCTTTAATTGGAAAATACGGCAGCGACTTGTCACCCCCAACATCCAGCGTGCGCAATACGACTGGTCGCGGCGAAAATTCCTGCATGACACGGCGGTAAATCAGAAATTGTTCATCTTCCGTCGGAAAGCGTTCCCGAATCATGAATGGAAATTCGGTGCGATATAGCCCAACCCCTTCGGCACCACTGCGCCGGGCCGGAGTAATGTCGGATAGCAAACCGGTGTTGGCATAAAGCGGGATACGAATTCCATCCGGCGTTTCCGCGGGCAGATTGCTCAATTCGGACAAGCCGGCATTGAGCTCTGCTTCTTCCCGCAACAAACGTTGATATTCCTGGCGGATGCCATCCGAAGGCGAAACATAGATACGGCCACTATAGCCATCGGCGATGATTTCCCGGCCATCGATGCGGGTCACAGGCAAATCCTGCACCCCGACCACCGCCGGCACACCCAACGCCCGCGCCAGAATCGCCACATGGGAAGAGGTTGATCCCCTGGCCGAGACGACACCTACGAGCTTTCCCACCGGCACTTCAGCCAGCATGGTCGCGGTGATTTCTTCGCCGACCAGGATTGTTTGATCATGATATGGCGGTGGACGATCACGCCCCTTCTGCAAACACATCAAGATACGACGACCAAGATCGCGCACATCATCGGCGCGCTGCCGCATATAGGGGTCATCCATGTTCTCGAAAACATGGACATGCGCCGCGATGGTGTCACGCAAAGCGCCGGAGGCCCAACTACCCCGCTGAATCTGGGCAATGACTTGATCGATGATGCTGGCGCTACCCAGCATTTGCACATAGGCATCAAAGATGGCTTGATCTTCGCTGCTTAATGCGATGGCGATACGTTGTTGTAATTCACGAATATCGGCCTGCGCGAGCGCAATCGCTTCACGAAACGCTGCGATTTCAGCGTCAATATCATCCACACCACGATCCGGCACGGCGTCGAGATCCGCAGGCGGATAGATGACCAAGGCCGTTCCAATCGCAACCCCAGGCGATCCCGGCAAACCATCCATCGCCACGCTGCTCTTGCCACCCACCAACGCGGCCATGCCCCCGACAACTTCGGCATGAGCGATAGCACCCGCTAATTGCGCACCGATGGTGAGCAGGAATGCAATTTCTTCATCATCAAAACGGCGTGTGGCGCGCTGTTGCGCAATCAACACGCCCAATACCTTGCGATGATGAATGATCGGCACGCCGAGAAAGGCGTGATAGGGTTGTTCGCCGGTTTCTGCAATAAAACGAAAACGGGGATGCGTCGGTGCATCTTCGAGATTGACCGGCTCGGCACGTTCGCCGACCAGGCTCACCAAGCCTTGCCCCAACGGCAAACTGACCTTGCCCACGGCATCCGGATTCAGGCCGCGAGTCGCCATCAACACATAACGGCTTCTGGTGTCATCGACGAGATAGACCGAGCAGACATCGACCTGCATCGCTTCTTGCACACGCTCGACAATGATCGTGAGCGCCTGATGCAAATCTCGCGCATGCCCCACTTCCTGAATGATGCGGCGCAATCTATCGAGCATCATAACTTATACCTAGGGACGTGTATTGCGATGCGATCTGAACTGCGAACGTTGCGCTTCAAATCCCAGCAACGGGGCGAATTCCTGCAACACGCGGCTATAGACCGCGCGCTTAAAATGCACCACTTGATGCACCGGCGACCAATAATCGACCCACCGCCAACTATCGAACTCCGGCCGCTCGCTGAGATCAAACCGAACCTCGCTATCGTCCGCCAGAAAACGCAACATAAACCAAACTTGCTTTTGACCAACACACAGCGGCTTGCTGCCATAGCGCACCAAACGCCGGGGCAGGCGATAACGCAACCAGCCGCGTGTATGGCCGAGGACCTCTACGTGCTCGGGACGCAAACCGACCTCCTCGGCCAGCTCCCGGTACATCGCTTCCTCAGGCTCTTCGTCGGTACGAATCCCCCCCTGCGGAAACTGCCAGGCGTTCTGACCAATGCGGCGCGCCCAAAAAAGCTTTCCCTCGCGATTACACAAGACAATGCCTACATTGGGCCTATATCCATCTGGATCAATCACTTACAAACCGTTAGCAAAATTGACTATTGATCCATTGTTCCATAAAACCGTGGCCACAAGCAATTCGACCTGAGTCACATCATTCAATTCGGGATTTACTCCTGACACAACCCACCTTAAGCTTCTGGGTTTTGGCCAAAGCAACAGGATTTTAAAACAGTGAATCTGGCGATATTCGACCTCGACAATACCCTGCTTAACGGCGATAGCGATTATTTGTGGGGGCAGTATCTGGTAAACGCTGGCCTGGTCGATGGCACTTATTACGCGCGCGAAAACCAGCGCTTTTATGATGAATATCGTCGCGGCGTACTCGATATTCAGGAGTTTTTGCGTTTTGCGCTGCGACCACTGGCCACCCATCCATTACCATTGCTGCTGGATTTGCGCCAACGCTTTATGCAGGAAGTGATCGAGCCCATCATCCTGCCCGCGGCGCGAACGCTGTTAAAAACACATCGCGATCAAGGACACACGCTATTGATTATCACTGCCACCAATCGCTTTGTGACCGAACCGATTGCCGAGGCACTGGCCGTTGATGACCTGATCGCCACCGATCCGGAGTTTGTGCACGGGCGCTATACCGGCAATGTCGCGGGTACGCCTTCGTTCCGTGAAGGGAAAGCAAAACGTCTGGAACAGTGGTTACAACAAAACGGAGCGAATCTGGCTTCAAGCTGGTTTTATTCAGACTCGCTCAATGATTTACCATTGCTGGAATTGGCGACGCATCCGGTCGCCGTCGACCCCGATGAAACGCTGGCGCAACATGCCGCAATCAAGGGCTGGCCGATAATGACCTTACGCCAGGGTAAAATGCCTACACCGATAGCGGCTGAATAACGGGTCGATTAACCAAAGGATTCCTTGTTTGCGGCACGCATCTTCGCATCCTGCTTGGTGACCACGCCCTGTTTCACCAATTCCAGCAAACATTGATCCAGTGTTTGCATCCCCAGACCTTGTCCGGTCTGAATCGCGGAATACATTTGCGGCACTTTGTTTTCGCGGATCAAGTTACGAATCGCAGGTGTACCGACCATGATTTCATGCGCTGCGACACGGCCACCGCCAATGCGCTTGAGCAGGGATTGAGAAATAACGGCGCGCAATGATTCCGATAACATTGAACGCGTCATATCTTTCTCGGCCGCTGGAAACACGTCAATGATACGGTCGATGGTCTTGGCGGCGGAGTTGGTGTGCAGCGTACCGAACACCAAGTGACCAGTCTCAGCAGCGGTGAGCGCCAAACGAATCGTCTCGGGATCGCGCATTTCACCGACCAGGATGATATCCGGGTCTTCACGCAAGGCGGAACGCAAGGCCTCATTAAACCCAAGTGTATCGCGATGAATTTCGCGTTGATTGATGAGGCATTTTTTACTCTGATGCACAAATTCGATCGGATCTTCGACGGTGAGAATGTGGCCGAATTCAGTGCTGTTCTTGTAATCAATCATCGCCGCCAATGTTGTCGATTTACCGGAACCGGTCGGCCCCGTTACCAGCACCAGTCCACGCGGATTATTAGCGATGTCCTTGAACACCGCCGGGCACTTGAGATCTTCAAGCGTCAGAATGTTTGAAGGAATGGTACGAAACACGCCGCCGACACCACGATTGTGATTGAAGACGTTGACGCGGAAGCGCGCGAGGCCAGGAATTTCGAACGAAAAATCGGTCTCGAAAAATTCTTCGAAGTCCTTGCGCTGGCGGTCGTTCATGATGTCGTACAGCATGTTATGAACCGACTTGTTATCCAGCGCTGGCACATTGATGCGTCGAATATCGCCGTCAACGCGAATCATTGGCGGCAAACCCGCTGACAGATGCAAGTCCGAGGCGGCATTTTTGACGCTAAAAGCAAGCAGTTCGGAGATATCCATGGTTTTTCCCTTGCGCTTTTTCCATTCTCAAAGCCATATGGACCGGCCTTCGCGGCCAGCCCGATCACTATCCTTAACGGCACCTTGCCTGGACTCTTGACTGAGCTTGGCTCACTATCGCAGCTTGATAAAATAGTCCGATCGCCGCCACCCCACAAGTCAATGGCCAACATTAAACAACAACTTAGCATCGTTATCGCCCGCATCCGCGCCGCCGAAGCCCGTTTTGGCCGCCAGCCCGGTTCGGTGGCGCTGATTGCCGTCAGCAAGACCTTTCCGCTCGCGTCGCTACAAGAGGCGATGGACGCCGGCCAGCACCGCTTTGGAGAAAGCTATCTGCAGGAGGCCTTGCCCAAGATCGAGGCACTGACCACCACCCCTAACCTGGAATGGCACTTCATCGGCCCGATTCAATCCAACAAGACGCGGCCCATTGCCCAACATTTTGCCTGGGTACACAGCGTCGACCGGATCAAAATCGCCCAGCGCCTAAGTGAACAGCGGCCGCCAGAACTGCCGCCGCTGAATCTCTGTCTCCAGGTCAATATCAGCGGTGAAAACAGCAAATCCGGAACGACAGCAGACGAGCTTCTTGAACTGGCCCGGGCAGTGAATACGTTACCGCGTTTGAAACTGCGCGGCCTGATGGCTATTCCCGCTCCGGTGGAACACTTTGACGCTCAACGCGCAGTTTTCGCCCAGGTGCGCCAGCTACAGGAAAATTTGATCCACGCCGGACTGGCGCTCGATACGTTATCAATGGGGATGTCGGATGACCTTGAGGCCGCCATTGCCGAGGGAGCGACCCTCGTGCGGGTCGGGAGATCAAAAATCCAACGCAGAGGCGCGGAGGAGAACCAAAATCTAACCACTCAGGCCACAAAGGCGCACAACGGAAACCGGGAACAAGGGCAATACCGCGAATCATGGACCATAGATGGGGGAAAAAGATTTCATATGATTTCCTTCGTGTTCCTGATCGCTCCTTTGTGTCCTTTGTGGTTAACAAGGTTTTCTCCGCGCCTCTGCGTCTCGGCAACCGCTCCATGCGTTGCCCTACCTCGTGCATCCATGCACTCGTCCGCGTTGGATTTTTTTGGTTTTTGGATAATCTTTATCAGGACAACACAGCACAATGAAAACACAAAACATCAGTTTCATCGGTGGCGGCAATATGGCCCGCAGCCTGATCGGCGGCCTGATCGCCGATGGCCGTGATCCGAATTCGATCTGGGTAACAGACATCAATCCCCAGCCACTGGAACAATTACGCAGTCGTCTAGGTGTGAATATCGCCACCAGTAACACGGCTGCCGTGGAACGGGCGGAGATCGTGATTCTGGCGGTCAAACCCCAAGTCATGCACAGCGTGGCGCTGGAAATTCGCGATGTCGCCCAGCGTCGCAAACCACTGATTATTTCGATTGCCGCCGGTGTCCGGGAACAGGATTTAAGCCAATGGCTAGGCGGCAATCTCGCCATTGTGCGCACCATGCCCAACACACCGGCACTGATTCAGGCCGGAGCTACGGCACTCTATGCCAACGCACAGGTCAGTGCCCAGCAACACAATGCGGCTGAAACCATCATGCGTGCCGTCGGTATGTCATTGTGGCTGGATGACGAATTGTTGATGGACGTGGTCACGGCGCTCTCTGGTAGCGGCCCGGCTTATTTTTTCCTGGTGATGGAGGCACTGGAAGCCGCCGCCACGCGCTTGGGGCTGCCCGCTGAAACGGCGCGGCTGCTGACGCAGCAAACGGCCTTTGGCGCGGCCAAGATGGCATTGGAAACGCCGGAAGATGTCGCCACTCTGCGCGTGCGCGTCACCTCCCCCGGTGGCACCACAGAGCAAGCGCTCAAGGTCTTTGAGAATGGTGGTTTGCGTGAGCTGATCGACAAGGCCGTTGCAGCTGCCGCACACCGCTCGGCAGAACTGGCTACCTATTTCGCCCAGGAGAAAAAATGAACGGATATTTCACTTCTGCCGCCGGATTTATGATTGAATCCGTTTTCAGTCTTTATATCTTCGCTGTGTTGTTGCGGTTCATGTTGCAAGTGGCGCGCGCCGATTTTTACAATCCGGTGAGCCAGTTTCTGGTCAAAATCACCAATCCCCCGCTCAAACCGCTGCGGCGCATCATTCCCGGATTATGGGGAATCGATCTTGCCTCGGTATTTTTGCTGCTCGTACTGACGATGTTAAAAATTTTCCTGCTCGGCATCGCCACCGGCAATCTGCTCGCGATCCCCGGACTGGTCGTGCTCAGTATCAGTGATCTGCTCGGTGCCGTGCTTAACATTTACTTTGTCAGTATCCTGGCGCAGGTGATTCTCAGCTGGGTTGGCCCCGGCACCTATAATCCGCTCACCAGCATCTTGTACGCCATCAATGAACCGGTAATGGCCCCGGCACGGCGCTTATTGCCCCCCTTATCCGGCATCGACCTGTCACCGATCATTGTTTTTCTCGGTATCGGCCTGCTCAAGATCCTGCTGGTATCCCCGTTGCGGGATGTGGGGATGAGCCTGACGTGAGCGCCTGGCGCTGGCAGGGACCCGATCTGATCCTTGAGCTGCGGGTCCAGCCCCGCGCCAGCCGCGATGAAATTTCCGGCCTCCATGGCGAACGACTCAAGGTACGCATCACCGCGCCGCCGGTCGATGGCGCCGCCAACAGCCACTTGCTGGCCTTCCTGGCCAAGGTCTTTGGCGTCGCCAAATCCCAGGTCACCCTCCTTGCCGGGGAGAGCGGCCGCGAGAAACGGGTCCGCATCGAACAGCCGCGCCAACTCCCTCCCGGCATTCCCGCTCAATAATCTGGGTTTTCAGCGAGTAAATAGCCCCACCTAAAGCACTACTCACAAACGTCCGATAAGGAATTAACAACGGGCCACCCGTGGGTGTGATTTTCCCGCAAACATCAGGACTTACTAACTGGATAGGGACATGGAGGAAAATCTTTTCAAGCAGCAGATGCGCGCCTTCGACCGTTGGAAGGCCGAGCTGATCCAGGTCATTCAGGATTATCACCATTGGCTGGAAAGCCGTGGCCAAACCACCCCGGAACTCAATGTCCGCTTGTTTGATGTCATTGAATCACTCAAGTCAGACCATCTGACGATTGCCTTCGTCGCCGAATTTTCCCGCGGCAAAACCGAGCTGATCAACGCCATCTTTTTCTCGGATTACAAACGCCGCCTGCTGCCATCAGAAGCTGGCCGCACCACCATGTGTCCGACTGAATTATTTTACGATCAGGAAGAAGATCACGCCTATATTCGATTGTTACCCATTGAAACCCGGCTTGAAGATGCCAGCATCTCGGAACTCAAGCGCGACAAAAGCCGCTGGAAGACCATCAACCTTGACGTGAACTCGCCAGACCAAATGGTGGATGCGCTCAAGGAAGTCATGAAGACCAAAAAGGTGCCACTTGCCGATGCCATGAATCTCGGCCTGTATCATGACAGCAATCAACGCCGCCGCCGCACGGATGAACCTCCCCCTACTCAAATCGAAGTCCCACAATGGCGTCATGCGCTGATCAGCTTCCCACATCCCTTGTTACAACAGGGGCTCGCGATTCTGGATACACCCGGCCTCAATGCGTTAGGGACGGAACCGGAACTGACGCTCAACATGCTGCCGAATGCCCATGCCGTGCTGTTCATCCTCGCCGCTGACACGGGCGTCACGCGCAGCGACCTGGATATGTGGGAGTATCACATCAAGGAATTTCGCGATCAGAGCGGCAAAAATCTGGTTGCCGCGCTCAACAAAATTGATACCTTATGGGATGAAATGAAGAGCGATACAGAGGTTGCAGCCTCCATCGAAACACAGCAACGCGATGTCGCCAATTCGTTATCCATCGATCTCAAGCATGTCTTCCCGGTTTCAGCGCAAAAAGGGTTATTGGCCAAAACCAAAGGTGATACCGAATTACTTACACGCAGCCGTCTCCTGGAACTGGAACGGCACCTGGCCGAGGAAATAATCCCCGCCAAACAAGCCATCGTTCGCACCAACATCATTAACGAAGTCGGCGGCCTGATCAAAAACGACTTCGCGGCGATTGCATCGCAACTGTCACAAGTCAAAACCCAAATTGAAGAGTTGAGTTCCGTCAGCGGCAAGAACACCAACCTGATTCAACATCTGATGCGTAAAGCGCGGGAAAAACAAGCGGCTTACAATAAGAACATGGAGCATTTTCAATCCAGCCGCCGCACTTTAAATTTACAGGCGAAACTGTTGCTCACTGAATTAAGTCTGAAGACATTTGACGATCTTGCTGCAGCGGCACGCAAACAAATGGCCGACAGCTGGACCACCGGTGGCCTCAAAACCGGCATGAAGACACTGCTTGATGGCATCCGTGAAACCCTGCAAGTAGCCACCCGCCATGCCGATCAAACACATCGCCAGATCATTGAAATTTATCAAATGTTCCAGAAAGAAAATGAACTTAATGAATTGGATCCAAAACCATTTTCTACCGACAAATATGCGGCAGAAATGGAAAAACTCTACAAACAGGCAGAGGAATATCGCACCAGCACTGCCACCACCATGACCGAACAAAATTTCGTCATCAAAAAGTTTTTTATTTCCATGGTCAGCCATGCCCGTGATATTTTCTTCCAGGCCAATCAAGAGGCTGAAACCTGGTTTAAGGACATCATGGTACCGCTGGCCAAGCATGTGACCGAAAATAAGCAAGTACTCGAACAGCACATGGAAACGCTGTACAAGATCAATGAATCGAAGGACAACCTCGCCACCCAGATTCAGGAACTGCAGATGCAACAGCGAAATCTACAAACACAATTGGCGACACTGGAGAAAATGCAGGCGGCGTTGCGAGAACCCGTCACCGCTCCTGAAAAGCAAGCTGCTGCCGGTTAAATTCTAGTAGTCGCGACTTGATCTGGCAGACTACACCTCATCTCGATATGGCCGTGTTCGGCCATGAAGAGACATTCAGGCCGAACTCTCAATCTGCACCAGATCAGCAAAGAATGACAGCAGTCAGCGATACTGGACGCATGTGATTCTTGCCGATGTCGGATGTGTGTTGGCGCAGGGTGAGGATCTGATCTTGCCGTCTAGAGCGATCCCAACGCGGATGCTATTTTGCGAATGGTCTCAAGGGCGTGAGTATAGTGCTGATGAATTCCAGGTAGAGTGCTAAACTCGAAGGCAGCAGACACCGTTAGGGGGCCTTATGTCAGTCCAATTCAAACAACTCATTGAAAATATTAGAGAGCTATCCCCGGGCGAAAGAGCCCTGCTGGCACATTGTCTAATTTCATCGCTCGAGTCCGAGCAGGATGAGGGGGTAGATGAGACATGGATAGCGTTGTCAGAAAAGCGTTCCTTAGAGCTTGAATCAGGCGATGTAAAAGGAGTCTCCTGGGAAGATATTAAAAATGGGGTGAAAGGCCAGGATGCCCAAGCTTATATTTCACCCAGACATTGTGCATGAAATTAAGGCTTCATATGAAGCAATAGCCGAACCCCCTAATACTTGGCCAAGATTTAGCAAGAACTGTCGTCGGTTTCTACTCAGCAGGTTTCCATTCTCTGTAATTTATCGACCAAAGAATAATTCAATTTTTGTGATAGCCGTCATGCACAACAGTAAAAAACCAGGTTATTGGGAAAATCGCACATAACATGCGCCTGTTGGTTGCGCAGACGATGACCGGCCAAAAGCTGACACTCAGTGTCACCACCACCCAGACAAAACAAACCCCGCAAATGGCGGGGTCTGTTTGTTCAGCGTCGGAAAGCTAGTTTTCCCCTACGGCGGTGTCACCGCAAACAGCTTCGTCCCAAACAACACATTATTCGTCTCACTGCTCTCGGTGAGGGTGGCATACATATCCGCTTTGGCGGCGATGGCATAGGTGCCCACTGGCGTCGCCAGCGGAATCGTCGCGGCGACATCGCCGACGCTGGTAGCACTCTTCAGCAGACTAAACACGGTACGCTTACCGAGCAAGATCTCGCTGCCGTTGGTCGGGAAGGCGCTGACCAATTGCACGACCTTGACGTTGTCGCTGTAGTAGTCATAACCACCGTTGACGTTGACCTGAGTGAAGCTGGTGTAGGTCGTGTTGGTGTTGGTCACCGTCGCAATTGCGGTCGCGGTGGACGGCACCACCTTACCCAGGTAAGCCTTGGCGGTGAGCGATGAGCCCTGCTTGATCAATTGCAGCGTGTACCACTGATTGACGACCGTACCGCCCGTTACTGCGGCGGCGGTGCCGAGACTGGTGATCGCCCAGCTGCCACGTTTGTTGAGATAGAGTTTGCCATCGGTGTAGTTGAGGCAGAGGCCATAGCCGTTGCCGGTGGCGCCGGTCAGGCTGTAGCAATTGGTCTTGGCGGTGCCGGTGCTCAAACGTTTGGTGTACACCGTGAGTTCAAAATCACTGACGGCGGTGCTGAGCAGTGCCTGACCACCGTTCGGATCGGCCGTGGTCGCCTTCTTGAGGACATAACCGTCGGTGGCGTCGTTGATGACACTGATGCCGCCTGTCTTGAGCGCTGACCAGCCTTCCAGCGTGCCGCTATCAAACGTACTGCTGAACAACACGGGTTGTGGAATCAGATACACCCCGACATCGAAATTACCTTCGGCATCGGCAGTACCGTTGTTGGCGACGGTGTTGGAGACGGTGATACTTGCCCCTGCTTTCGCCGTCAGCGGTGAACCGATGGCGGAGATAGTTAAATCCGGTTTGCCGGTGGGTTTGACGGTGATGATGATCTGATCGGTGCCCGTCGCGCCGCCGTTGTCGGTGACCTTCAACTGGAAGGTAAGATAGGTGGTGCCGTTAACGGCCGGTGCCGTGAAACTGGCGTTGGTCGTCGTCGCGCCACTTAAGGTCACCGCAGTACCACTGACCTGAGTCCAGGCATAGCTGCTGATCGTGCCGTCGAGATCACTGCCACTGCCCGTCATGCTGACGGCAGCGCCACCATTCACGGTTTGATCCGGGCCAGCGTTGGCGGTCGGTGGGGCGTTGACGTTGTTGACGGTGAGGGTGAAGGTTTCACCGGCACTCAAGATCGGCGTACCGTTATCGGCCACCGTGACGGTAATGCTGTACGTTCCCGACGCCGTATAGTTCGGCGCCAGGCTGAGGCTGGCGCTGCGATTGCCGTTGTTGGTTAAGGTCGCAAACGCGGGCAGACCCGTGGCGCTGAAGGTCAAGGTATCAGCCGTATCGACATCGGTAGCGCTCAGCGCAAGCGTCTTGGTCGCGCCTTCATTCAGGCTTTGGTTGCCGATCACACTCAACACCGGGGCATCGTTAACAGAAGCGAGATTGATAGTGGCAGTCGCAACATTGGATGTGACCTTGCCGTCACTGGCGCGGAAGGTAAAGCTGTCGCTGCCGCTGACATTAGCCGCGGGCGTATAGGTAAAGGCACCGGTGTTTGATGTCAGGATCACCACACCGTGGCTGGGATTGGTGACAATGGCATACGTCACTGGCTCATTATCATTATCGCTGGCGATCAGATTGCTGCTGACGGCTTGATCTTCGTTGGTGGTGAGCGTTTTGTTGCTGGCGACGGGCGCATAGTTGATGCTGAGGTTACCGTTAGTCAACGTACCGGCAGCCACCGACACGGCGCTGTTGTCCGTAAACACAACATTGCTGAGTGTTAACGCCTGTGGCCCACCGGTGGCCGCAGGATTGATGGTCCACGGAATCGTGGCGAGGGTGCCGGCCGTTAACACGGCATTATTGCTCGGCGGTGTCACCACCACCCGCAGCGTATTGGCAGAGATCAGCGAGGAAGACACCCCGTGGCCGGTGGCCGATAAGGCACTGCCGGCCAACGCCGTACCCGCGTTCAGTTGCGCAGTGTTGTATTGCACATCAAATTGCAGACCCGTCACTGTCACGTCGTTATCAAAGGTCACCGGGATATTGACCCCCTGCCCCTGCACGGCTTGTGTGACGCTGCCCAGGGTCAGGTTCGGCGCGGCGATTGCGGTGTGGGTGCACAGGGCAGCGCTCAATGCGAATCCGAGGGCGATCAGTGCATAGTCTTTGATGTGCATAACATTCATCTCTTCTTGCTTCTTGTCTCAATTCACCGTTTAAGACGGTGTTGTGGGTGTTCTTGAATCCCGTTTGTAGGATGCGGTGAACAGCGTGAACCGCATCGTTCGCGATTGATGCGGTTCGTTCCTCACCGCATCCTACGTACCTCCCCAATCCTGGCATCAATAACAGGTAGCCTGGGTTGAACGAAGTGAAACCCGGGTTTCGCGAAATACGCTCAACCCAGGCTACGCTTGCTACCAGTACGCCTTACGCGCGTTACACGGTTTACGGTCTATTAATAGTTATTCCGGAGATATTCCACGAGCCAGTATGTTTCTCCAATTGAGCTTTTCCTTCCCCAAGAGAGAAAACACCCTCTACATAGACAATGGCATAGAAATCAAATACAACCGTCTTACGGTTACCATTAAAATCAAAATTAGTAATACCAATTTTTAAAAGATCAGTTTCGTCAGCTATGATTTTTTTTCTAATATCTTGTCGGTTTAACGTTTTTCCGGCAAAAAATGCTGGTGACAAATATTGATTATAATTTCCATCAGAATCATCCAGACTGATGAAAAACCTCCTTAGCACATCCTTTGCCAGCAATAAGTCTTTTTTATCTACGGCTGTGAGCTTTGTAAGCTTCTCAGGATTAATCGCAAACGAGGATATCTCAATTGTTTGAAATAAATTCGTCTCAAATACGTCTTCTTTTGGTCCAGCACAAAACCCGCTTACAGGCCAAAACCCGGAAGCCACTGCAAACACTCCCATTACAAATATTTTTTTAAATAAATTCATTGATCACACCCGCAAGTAGATGGATTCAGTTTAACGTCATATTTTGGAAAATATCCATGCATAGCTTGACCTTTTCTCGGGTGTCCCCAACGGGCCGGGCCGTTCTTTCTCAGATCGACATGTGTATGTGGGCCTTCTCCATTTGGACCGCGGTATCCTTCTTCGTACCAACCAACACCACCAAACAAGCCGCTTTGTCCAGCCTGATTTGCGGTTTCCAAGTGTGATTGTCCAGGCACCATAATATCAGCAGCAATGTGCTGTACATGACTACTACTAGAACCAGCGCCCAACTTCGAATCCGCAGAACGATCACCACCGGTAATGACAACATCTTTGTTACAGCCAATAAGTCGATTAAATTCCCAAAGCGAATTCATTACATCAGGTGACACAGGCCAGCCGTTAGGGTTAAGAACCTTCAAGCCAAACAAATCAACCCAATTCAGCGGATTCCCCGCTACATAGGTGTACGTATTCAACCCGCCATCAAGCCCTATCGGATCACTCTGAACATAGCGTCCGGTTTGCGGATCATAATCCCGGAAGTAGTTGTAATGCAGCCCCGTCTCCTGATCGAGATACTGGCCGGGGAAGCGCAAGTTGTAGGTGAGTTTCACCCCATCCCCATCCGGATCTTCATTCGCGGCGGTGGTGCCGAAGGCGTCGCTGTTCCAGCTCCACATCACTTTGTTGGTGGTGTCGGCAATTGCACGCGGTGTGTTGAGATGATCGGCGTAGAGGCGATAGACGACGTTGTTCTTCACGACAGCGACGGGCAAGTTACCCAGATAAATCGTTTCCTGGATCGGGGTGCCGGTTTGATCGTATTCGCCGATGAGTTGCCCTTGTTCGTCGTAGACAAACAATGTCTTGCCGCCTGCGGTTTGCAGCGCGGGGTTGATCTTGATGTTGATGCACACCAGATCCTGGACGTTGACCTGGCCGTCTTGATTGCAATCGGCGTCGTTGCTGGCAGGTGTGCCGAGGATGTGGTTCAAAATGGCGCTGTAGTCCTGGGCGTTAATTAGTCCGTCGCCGTTGGCATCACCTGCTGTTGTGTTGCCAGTGTCGATGCCGGGAATCGTTTTGGCGATGCGTTGGCCGAGGCCGTTGATCGTGTAGCTGACGCCGGTGTTGAGGCCGACGAGGCGGTTGCGGGCATCATAGTTGTAGCTGTGAACACCGTCGTTGGTGATGTTGCCGTTAGCATCAAACGTATAGGTCTTACCATTCGCGCTTTGCAGGCGATTGCTGGTGGCGGCGTTGGTGTAGCTGTTGGTAACGCCGTTGAGCGTGGCGCTGCTGCGGTTGCCGTTGGCGTCGTAACCGTAACTTTGCGCGCCGTAGACACCATTGGCGGTGGCGAGACGATACAAAGCATCGTAACCGTAGCTTTGATTGTTGGCAGCATTACCGGCGTCAGTGATCGTGCTGAGGTTGCCGGTGCTGGCGTAGCTCAGTTGTTGTGTCGCGTTGGCCAGCGTGTAGCTGGTGAGTTGGCCATCAAGATCATAGAGGCGGCTGACGTCCGTGGTGCTGTTGCTGCCCCAACTCCAGCCGGTGACGGGGCCAAAAGGAACGTAGCTGATGTTGCTGAGCAGTGGCTGGCCGTTGAGGCTGAGGCTGCTGGGTTTGCCGTTGCTGTAGCTATACCCGATGACGCTGGACGGATAGCTGATCTGGTCAAGCTGGCCTTGGGCGGTGTAGTGATAGGCGACGCTGAGGCTGATATTGCCCAGGGTTTGAGTCTTTTGGGTAACACGGCCGTGGGCATCGTATTGATAGGCGGTGCTGCCGCTGGGATCGGTGATGCTCGTCAGACGGCCGAGGGCGTTGATACCTTGATCGTAACTGTAGACGGTGGTGGTGGCATCACTGTACGTCGCCTGGGTCAGACGATTGAGCGCGTCGTAGTAATAGGTGGTGGTCTGACTCTTGGCGTCGGTCTGCGTGATGAGATTACCGGCGGCATCATAACCAAAGGCAGTGGCACCCGTATCGGGGCTGATCTGTTGCGTGAGATTGCCGAGGCCGTCGTAACTATAACGGGTGATGTTGCCGCGCGGATCGGTGACGCGGGTGAGCTGGTCCTGGGCGTTGTATTGGTATTGGGTGACGCCGCTCAAGGCATCGGTGACTTGCGTCAGACGATTCAGCGCATCGTAACCATTACGCGTGACATTGCTGGCGGGATCGGTGATTTGCGTCACGTTGCCGCTGGCGTCGTATTGATAGGCGGTGGTTTGATTCTGGGCACCTAAGGCTTGTGCCAGGCGGCTGAGGGCATCGAACACGCGGGAGCGGGTTTGGGTCAGGCTGTTGGTCGCGGTGGTGACATCTTCCTTCGTGCGATTGCCCATTAAGTCCAGCGTGTAGTGGATGCGGTTGCCGGCGGCGTCTTGAATGTCCGTCAGCCGATGCGCGGCATCGTAGGTGTAAGCGATGACGCTGTTGTCCGGCAGCGTGACGCTGAGCAATTGGCCGACACCATCGTATTGGAAGCCGGTGCTCTCGCCGCCGACGTTGCGACTCGTTAACCAGCCACGGGGTGAATAGGTCAGGGTGGTGACGAGGCCATTCGGATCGACGATGCGCAACGGACGGCCGGAGGCATCATAATTCGTGATCTGGGTGAGGTGGTTGAGGGCGTTGGTAACAGAGCTAACATTGCCCTGGGTATCATAGGTGTAGGTGGTGGTGTCGTTGACATCGGTGCGTGGGCCATTCACCGTCAATACCTGG
Source organism: Gammaproteobacteria bacterium (assembly GCA_016200485.1). Classification (NCBI taxonomy): domain Bacteria; kingdom Pseudomonadati; phylum Pseudomonadota; class Gammaproteobacteria; species Gammaproteobacteria bacterium. The sequence goes on along the minus strand of JACQEP010000015.1, from coordinate 55,640 downwards.
CCGAAGGTGTTGTAGGTGTAAGTCGAGACGCGCGGTGAACCAACGAGCGTTGCGGCAAAGCCTTGGCTGCCGTTGCTATCAATCGTCGCTTGCTCGGTTTGGGTGAGCACGTTGCCGTTGGCGTCATGGGTATAGGTGGTGAGCTTCAAGGGTTCGGCGATAGCGGTGGGAAGCCGGAAGGTTGCGTGCCATTGGGTGTTGAGGGTACGGGCGTTGGCGGTGCCATACGCTTCGGTGCGCGCGGTTTCGAGATTGCGGGTGAGGTCGTAGGTGTAGGTGGTGACTGTGCCGTTGAAATCCGTTTTCGAGGCGATGTTGCCGTTGGGGTCGTAGGTGGTAGCCGAAGAGGCGGGACCACAGCCCGAACCACCGGGCTGCGACTGCCCAGTTTTTTTCACAACACCCAATATCGTTTGAAAACTGTAGGTGCGGGAGGTGTTTAGGGCATCCGTTACCGTGGTGGTGCCATCAGTGTTGTAAGCCAAACTGACCTTTTCTGTGCCACCAGCGTGTTCGCTGGAAATCGCGCGGCCTTGACTGTCATAGGCATAAGTAGCGAAACGATTGCCGTTTTCATCAATGATGCCGGTGAGTGCATGCGGGAAACTGGTATTTTCGTACAAGTAGGTACGTGTTTTGTTATCGGGATAAGCGACCGAGATTAAATTGTTGTTGACGCCGTAACCATAGATATAAACACCGCCCTCAGGATCAGTCATGGTTTGTATACGGTTTTGGGTATCGTAGGCAAAGGTAATCGCACGACTGAACGAATCGAAGACTTGGTAGAGGCGGTTTTGAGCGTCATATGTCAACGTCTGGGTTTCTCCAACTCGATTGGTAATTGAGAGGAGACGACCGCTGGCATCGTAGCTTTCGATGTCATTAGTATTAGTTGTTAACTGCCAGCCCGTTGTATTCCCGGTCAGATCACGGTATTCGGTGAGCTTGTCATTAATATCACTGTCCGCAATCCAGCGATCTCCTACCAATATATAAGACATCCCCATACCATCAGCTCTGGTAACGTAAGCAAAACTTGCGGAAGAATTGCGAAAGACTTTGATGGAACGATCATAGTTGTGTCGCCATAGCGACCCGAATGATCTGAATGCCCCTTGGGCATCGCTATGGTAGTACCGGGTAAATCGTGGCGATAACATAGATTCAACGCCCTGATAATCCGTCTCACTCTGGAATTTGTCCCCCATTCCAACATGAATAGGATTACCAATATAGCTACATGACGAACCAGAATAATTTTTGTTGCGGGGAGGAGTTGATGGGCTATAACTAATTGGGTAATAGTAATATGGGCCGTTCCCATAATTATAGTAACCCCACCAATAATTAGTCCAGCCTGCGGCGGGTTGAGCGCCGTCAGGCGCGTGTTTATAATAAACCACCCCTCCAAATGTATATGGAGATCCAGATGGGGATTGTGCTTTGAGAAGGGAGTTATCCCAACCCCAGGCGGCAGCTTCTTCTAATGTGAGAAAACCACATAAGCTTTCCCCCCCCAGATAAACCGCTTATTGCACAATAAGATCCCGCCGCGAAAGAAAGTTGTGGCGCCCACAACAAAATCGCCATGAATCCAACACCCAGGTAACTTTTACAGAAAAACCGGTTCCGAATTTGATCTATCGAAAGATATAACGATGCAATAAAGCCAAAACACTTCATTCGTCTCATCAAACCCTACCCATCTTCTTTAAACTTGTTATCCCTGCCTTGCATGACAGAGGCCACGGCGAGGGCTGAGCCCTCGATATTGAATGGCTACCAAAGCAATTACCATGCCATTTTTATAACAATATGGTTTATATGGCGTTTATTTTGCGCATCTGAATCCCCAGGTGAAAAGTGTAAAGTTTTCCGACACCTGAAAGGCTGAGAGGCCGAGTCTTGCACTCTGTTATTCAGCGCGCCCTTGAGTATTAAGGGGGACGAATTCGTAATATGCTGTTTTTTTAAGGAGTATGACCATGACGACCATAAAAATTACTTTGCCGGATCAATTGGCGCAGGAAGCGCAACGCGCCGGGCTGCTCACGCCCGAAGCGTTGGCCCAACTGCTGAAGGACGCATTCCGCCGATGAGCGACGAGGAAATCGTCGCCGAGGTCAAGGCGGTACGCGCTGAGCGCCGCACCCGTCAGGCCAACGCCGACGATGCGGATCGTTCTTGATACCAATGTGGTCGTCTCGGCGCTGATCTGGGGCGGCACGCCCTTCAAGCTGCTGCTGGCGACCACCGATGGTGACCTGGAAATTAGCCGGACACCCGGTTATACCCGAGCACTCCAATATCCGGGTTTTTGGTGACAATGCATGACTGCCACAACAAGCACATATTCGGGTTCCACGGTGTAAAGCACCGCATACGGAAATACCCGCGTGAGACAACGACGAACATCTTGGTGCAGAACCGGCCAGCGCCCGGGGTTTTCAATGATATTTTGAAGCGTTGCTTCGACATTTGAATAGAAACGAAGCCCCAGACCATGCTGGCATCGCTCGTAATAATGTGCAGCTTCCTCGAACTCGGCAAGCGCTTGGGGATGAAACTCAAACTTCATTTCTTGAGGGAATTTCGTACCTGCTCCAGGGCGGCCTCGCCAGAAATAGCGGGGATCTTCCCTTCACGAACCTCATCACGCCGACGGAGCGCCTCGGCAGCCCATAAATCACGAACATCCTCGTCCGCGAGAGGATCCAGGCTTTCTACCAAACGATCGGCAAGCAATGCCCGCGCCTCGCTCGGCAGCGATAAGACGGCTTCGGTCAGTTTTTCAACAGATATGGCCATAAATTACAAGATACGTCCCTTGGTTAAGATATGCAACTACAGCATAGGCAAAACAGCCTATTGATACGGCATTAATATATTTGAAGTCGCACCCTTGTCCCCAGCCCTCCCCCAAGCGGGAGAGGGAGTATCCGTACCGATCAAAGTTAAAACTTCATCAAGCCGGATCAATAGTTATTTATGGGTTTAGAACCGAGTGAACGTATTTAATCTTTAGGGCTGTCCTTCACGACAGAGGCCATGCCAAGAGCTTAGCCCTCGCAATTGGGGGGAGGGGGAGGAAAAGCAAAAGCAATTCCCATGCTAATTTTTATAACATCATGGTTTATATGGGGTTTGTTTGGTGCGACTGAATCCCCAGGTGAAAAGTGTAAAGTTTTCCGACACCTGAAAACCGGGGGTGCCACATTCCCTGTGTGCCGGTTTGTGCCCCGGAGCCCGTGGCGTCTTCTCCCTCTCCCGGCCCTCCGGGCCACCCTCTCCCACAGGTGGGAGAGGGAACAGGGGAATGGGCTCTTTTCATTGCACCTATTCTGTACGGGCTTTATCATGGTAAATATGAATTATCTTCTGTCAGGAGCACGGCCATGACAACCATAAAGATCACACTGCCGGACCAATTGGCGAAAGAGGCGCAACGCGCCGGGCTGCTATCGCAAAAGGCGCTGGAAAAATGGTTGCGCGAGCAGTTGCGGGCACAGCATCAGGATGAGTTCTTCACCGCATTGGAACGGATGGCTCAGAGCGAAGAGCCGCCTGCGATGTCACCGGAGGAAGTGGCTGAGGAGATACGCGCCATGCGCGCGGAACGCCGCGCCAAGACCAATAGCTGATGCGCCTGGTGCTCGATACCAATGTGGTCACCTCGGCCATGTTGTGGGGCGGCAATCCCTACCGGCTGTTGCTGGCGGGACGCGACAAACAGATCAAGCTATATACCAGCCTGCCACTGCTGGCAGAATTGACCGATATCCTGGGCCGACGCAAATTCGAGAAGAAGATAGCCGCCTCAATGCTCACCATCGATCAGTTAGTAGATCGCTATTCGGAGCTCGCCGCCGTGGTACACCCGCAACCCCTCTCGCGCCCGATCCCGATGATGATGTAGTCATCGCGACTGCCATCGCTGCCAAGGCGGACTGGGTCGTCACCGGGGACCACCCGTTGCTCACAGTGGCTGAGTATCAGAATGTCAGAATAATCGATGTGAATGAGGCGCTGCGCAGGATTGCGGCGAAGGAGATGTAAAGCGGGAACAAAATGCATACCACCCTGCTTAACTACAACATAGCAAAGCAATTCGTGAATCGCCCCTACAGCTTTCCTGAATAATCAATTATCAGCGGCGCATGATCGGAAAAACGCTCGTCTTTGTAGATCGCCGCCGCTTTCACTTTATCTTTCAATCCCGGTGTGATCACTTGGTAATCGATGCGCCAGCCCACGTTTTTATCCCATGCCTGACCACGATTTGACCACCAGGTGTATTGTTCCGAACGCGGCTCAACCACGCGAAACGCATCGACAAACCCCATCGGCCCGAACAATTGATCCAACCAGGCGCGCTCCTCCGGCAAGCAGCCGGAATTTTTCTGATTCGATTTGAAATTCTTGATATCAATTTCTTTGTGAACGATGTTCCAGTCGCCACAAATAATGTATTCGCGTTTTTTGCGGCGCATCGCTTCCAGTACCGGCGTGAAACGCGCCATAAAATCAAACTTCGCCGTCTGCCGGATATCGCCACTTGATCCCGATGGCAGATAGAGCGAGATCACGCTCAGATCACCAAAGTCGGCCTCGATGAATCGGCCTTCAGCATCGAAGTCCGGCCACCCCAACCCTTTGATCACACGATCCGGTTTTTTCCGGCAATAAAGCCCAACGCCGCTGTAACCCTTTTTCACCGCATCGTGAAAATAGGTGTGATAGCCCGGCGGGTGATAAACCTCGGGCGGCAACTGATCTTCCTGCGCCTTGGTCTCTTGCAGGCAAACCACGTCTGCGTCCTGCTTTAACATCCACTTGAAAAAACCCTTGCGCTCGGCGGCGCGGATACCGTTTAAATTGACGGAGATAATTCTCATAAATCCCTGCTATATTGGAAAAATTCTGGCTAGTGGTGGCCTAGATACATTAAAATTAGCCGCAACAACAATTCAATCCGGCCTGGCCATGCATATCTACCAACGCAAATTCCTTGATTTCATCATTGCCACCGATGTGCTGCGCTTCGGTGAATTCAAGCTCAAATCAGGACGCATCAGCCCCTATTTTTTCAACAGCGGCCTGTTCAACACCGGCGCCGCCATCGCCCAGCTTGGCCGCCATTACGCGACCACGATTATACAAGCCGGGGTCGAGTTCGACATGTTGTTTGGTCCTGCCTACAAGGGCATCCCGCTGGCGGTTACCACTGCCGTCGCACTTGCCGACCAGCATCAGCGCGATGTGCCGTATGCCTTTAACCGCAAAGAGGCCAAGGATCATGGCGAGGGCGGGGTCATCGTCGGTGCGCCCTTGCATGGACAAGTCCTGGTTATTGATGATGTGATCTCGGCCGGTACTTCGGTCCGCGAATCCATCGACCTGATCGAAGCCGCAGGGGCTGAAGTCGTCGGCGTGGTGATTGCCCTCGACCGCCAGGAACGCGGCAAGGGGCCGTTATCGGCCATCCAGGAAGTGAAACAGGACTACGACATCCCGGTATTCAGCATCGTCAATCTCGACGTTCTGCTGGAATACCTGGAAGACCACACCGACCTGCACGAGGCCAAGGAGCATATCCGGGCCTATTTGAAACAATACGGCGAGACCCCATAGTCTTTTTTGTTATAAAAATATAATCTAATATTACTTTTTCAAATAACGAATAGCCGTTATAGTGCGGAAAGTTTGTTTCAATCCGCAGAGATCGTAATGATAGATATCGAATGGGGTTACACCTTTGCCGGCCTGCTGGTGGGCTTCATCGTCGGCATGACCGGCGTCGGCGGTGGCTCGCTGATGACCCCGTTACTGATTTTTTTCTTTGGCATTAAGCCCGCCATTGCCGTCGGCACCGACCTGCTGTTCGCCGCCATTACCAAAAGCGGCGGCATTTTTGTCCACCAGCGTCGCGGCACCATCGAGTGGAAAATCGTCGGACTAATGAGTCTGGGCAGCCTGCCGATGGCGTTGGTCAGCGTCACGCTCCTCGATTGGCTCAAGGCCGAAACCGCTGCCGTCGCGCACCTCATCACCTTTACGCTGGGGGTCGCCTTGTTGCTCACGGCTACCGTGTTATTAATGCGCAGCCAACTGCATCGCCTCGGCAACGCATTAGGCCAGCGCTTTCCGAATCTCAGCAGCAAACGCAACTACGCCACCGTTGGCGCGGGTGCATTGCTGGGAATATTGGTGCCGCTGACCTCGGTCGGCGCGGGCGCGCTGGGTGCGGCGATGCTGACATTGCTTTATCCGTGGATGCCGACCAAACGCATCGTCGGCATTGATCTTGCCCATGCCGTGCCGCTGACGCTGATCGCCGGTCTGGGGCACATGCACCTCGGTACGGTAGATCTCACCTTGCTGGCATCGCTATTGATCGGTTCACTCCCCGGCATTTACCTCGGCAGCCACACCAGCACCAAGGTGCCGGATCATATCTTGCGCCCGGCGCTGGCCGGGATGTTGATCCTGATCGGCATGAAGTTCATCGTTGCCTGAAAAGAAATTCACCACAGAGGCACAGAGAACACGGAGATTTTTTTAGATTCATTTATCCCCTCACCCCAACCCTCTCCCTGAGGGAGAGGGCGTTTTTCAACAAGCTGAATTATTTAAAATAGTAATTTCAACCCCACCAACAAGGTCACAATCTCAAAACTGCGCTTGATCATGCGATTGCCTTTGACAATCGCAAAATGGGCGCCGAGATAACCGCCCACCACTGATCCGATCAGCAATGCCGGTAGCCAATCCCACCGAATTTCACCCAGCAGCCCCAGCGTCACTGCCCCGACCCCATTCCAGAACAGCCCTACCAATACCAGCGTATAGGCCACCGCCTGTTTGTAATCCAGACCGAACCAATGCACCAGCCATAAGGTGACAAACAATCCGGTACCCGAGGTCAGCGACCCATTCAACACGCCAATCAAACACAACACCAGTCCACCCACCAGATATCCGTGTCGATCGCGATGTCGTGTTTCCGCCACTAACCCAAGTTGCGGCGTAAAAAATGAGTACACACTCATACCGATCGTCAGCACCCCCAACGCCACCTGCGCGGCACGGTCCGGCACCTTGAGAATCACCGCCGCCCCAGCGATCACTCCGGGCAAGCCACTGGCCATGACAAAACCAGCGAATGGGAGATCGAGAGATTTCTCGCGCCAATGGCGTAATGTGGCGCCGACACCCAGCGCCACACTGGCCACTTTATGCGTCGCAAGCGCGATGCCGAATGGCAAGCCAAGAAAGATCAATGCGGGCAACTGAATCAGTCCTGCCCCACCTCCGGCCAGTGCCGAGAAGGCGTTAGCTGTCAGGGACACCAACAACAGCAAGAGCTGTTCACTCCAGTTCACCGCCACTCCAAATTACACATGAGAAGGCAATGAATAACAGCGACAGACACGTTCACGCCCGAATCAGCGTCCCTATTCCCTGATCGGTAAACAGCTCCAGCAACACGGCATGCTCGACGCGACCATCAATGATATGCACGGCACCAACACCATTCTGCGCCGCCTCAAGTGCGCAGCGCATCTTCGGCAACATACCGCCGTAAATCGTGCCATCGTCAATCAGACTCTGCACCTTCGCCGAATCCAGGCCGGACAGCACATTATCATTCTTATCCAGCACGCCCGGGATATTGGTCAACAAAATCAATTTCTCTGCCTTGAGCACTTCCGCCAGCTTGCCAGCCACCAAATCGGCGTTGATGTTGTAAGACTGACCATCTTCGCCCACACCCACAGGCGCAATCACCGGAATAAAATCGCTGCGGACGAGCATTTCGACAATGCCCGGATTAATAGCATCGACTTCACCGACATGACCGATATCAATAATCTCCGGCTCGCTCATTTCAGGTGAGTTACGGGTAAAGGTGAGCTTGCGCGCCCGCACCAGACCGCCGTCTTTACCGGTGAGCCCCACGGCTTTGCCGCCATGCCGATTAATGAGATTCACAATTTCTTTATTCACCAGACCGCCAAGCACCATTTCCACCACATCCATGGTCTCGCTATCGGTAACACGCATACCATTAATGAACTGGCTCTGCTTGCCAAACTTCTCCAGCACCTTGCCGATCTGCGGTCCGCCGCCATGCACCACCACCGGATTGATACCCACCAGCTTCATCAACACGATATCACGCGCAAATCCACGTTTAAGCCCCTCATCCACCATCGCATTGCCACCGTACTTGATCACAATGGTTTTGCCCGCAAAACGTTGTATGTAAGGCAATGCCTCCGTCAACACATGCGCCACATTCATGGCCGCAGCTTTATCCAGTGTCATAACTTCGTCCTTATAAAATCATTAAAACGGTAATTTCAGGGAAGAATCCAGTCCGGACAACACCTTCCGGAACAACTGCTTGATTCTTTCCAACGCTGCGGTGTTATCCGCTTCAAAGCGTAATGTCAGGCACGGCGTCGTGTTTGACGCGCGAACCAAGCCCCAGCCGTCGGCAAACTCTGCGCGCACGCCATCAATGGTGATCAACTCGGCATCAGGAAACTTCGCCTCTTTCTTTAAGCGCTCCATGAAAGCATAGTGCGCACCTTCTGCCAGATCCAGCCGCAACTCTGGCGTACTGATCGCATCCGGAATCAAGGCAAACACTTCTGCCGAAGAGCGATCCGAAGCGCTCAAGATCTCAAGCAGACGTGCCGCAGTGTAACAGGCGTCATCAAAACCAAACCAACGATCATTAAAGAAGACATGGCCGCTCATTTCGCCGGCCAGCAATGCTTTACTTTCCTTGAGTTTCGCCTTCAATACAGAATGACCCGACCGCCACATCAAAGGACGCCCGCCATACCCGGCAATCACACTCTGCAAATTACGACTACATTTCACATCATAAATAATTTGCGCGCCGGGATTCGATTTTAGAATCTCAATGGCATACAGCATCAACTGCCGGTCTGGCCAAATAATCTGCCCCCGCGAATCGATAACACCCAGGCGATCACCATCGCCGTCAAAGGCAAGCCCGACATCCACATGATTGCGTTTAACGGCAGCCATCAAATCACGCAGATTTTCAGGTTGGCTGGGATCAGGATGGTGATTCGGAAACTGGCCGTCGACATCGCAATAAAGGGCAATCACCTCACATCCAAGATTGCGCAACAATGCGAGTGCCAGCTCCCCTGACACGCCGTTACCGCAATCGACCACCACCTTCAGCGGCCGTTGCAAATGCACATCGGCACAGACGCGGGCAATATAATCGGCCACCAAATTTTGGGCACTTAAATTTCCAGCGCCTTCGGTAAAATCTTTCTTAACAATGCGTTGATACAGGCCTTGAATGTCATCCTCTGTCAGCGTGTCGCCCTTAAGTACCACCTTCAGCCCATTGTAGTCTGCCGGATTGTGACTACCCGTGACCATCACCCCGGAACGGGCACTCAAATAATGCGTTGCAAAGTAAAGCAACGGCGTCGGCGCCTGCCCCAGATTGATCACATTGCGGCCACTGGCGCGCAAACCTGCGATCAGGGCATCCGCCAATTGTGGGCTCGACAGGCGGCCATCACGCCCCACCACCAGCGTTTGTTCGCCTCGCTTCCATGCTTCGCTACCAATTGCACGACCGATGTCGTAGACAATCTCCGGAGTCAGCGTCTTACCAACAACACCTCGAATGTCATAGGCGAGAAATATTTCCTGCGACAACCCGCTGCACTTTCCTATAGACATATCATTCGTTTCTTCAACTGCGATAGCATCCTTATTTTTATGCGGAACATGAATTCACATTAATAACATGCCTTTTGTTAATGACGCCCAGTGTGTCCAAACCCACCCACACCGCGTTGACTGCTCTCGAAATCATCGACAACTTCAAAGGCTGCCTGCACCACCGGCACAAACACCATTTGCGCAATGCGCTCACCAATATTCACAGTGAACGGTTCCTTGCCGCGATTCCAGCATGACACCATCAACTGTCCTTGATAATCGGAATCGATCAAGCCGACGAGATTGCCGAGCACGATACCGTTTTTATGCCCCAATCCCGAACGCGGCAATAACACCGCCGCCAGACCTGGATCACCGATATGAATCGCGATACCGGTCGGGATCAACTGACATTCACCCGGGTTCAGTATCAATGGCGCTTCAACACAGGCACGCAAGTCCATCCCTGCCGAACCGCCCGTGGCGTATTGCGGCAACGGCAACTCTTTACCAATTCGTGAATCAAGAATTTTTACTTGGATTTTTGACATGATATCTCTCTGCAATGACTGTGATTAATTCCCGCGCCACGGTTTGTTTGTCCGCGCGTTCGATACGGCGTTGACCGCCATTCCAAAAAATCTCTAACGCATTATGCTCGGAATCAAAACCGGTCTCACCGCCCACCCAGTTGGCCGCGACCAGATCAAGTTTCTTGCGCGTTAATTTGTCGCGCGCATGTTTTTCCAATTCATTAGTTTCTGCCGCGAAGCCAACCACAAAACTTGGGCGTACTGCCGATTGTGCCACGGCGCTGACGATATCCACCGTCGGCGCCAATGCCAATTGCATCTCGCCAGTTTGTTTTTTGATCTTGTTCTCGGCAACCTGCTGTGGCCGATAATCTGCCACCGCCGCTGCCGCAATAAAAATCGCGCTGCCTGCAATCTCGGCCAACACCGCATCGTGCATCTGCGCCGCTGTTTCTACCGCCACACGACGCACGCCCTCCGGCACTGGCAAAGCCGTCGGCCCCGACACCAACACCACATCGGCACCCGCCGCCGCTGCTGCGGCAGCCACCGCATAGCCCATCTTGCCGGAACTGCGGTTGCTGATAAAACGCACGGGGTCGATCGCCTCGCGCGTCGGCCCGGCAGTCACCACCACCTTCAATCCGGCCAGCGGCCCGTGTTGCCACAATGCCGCCAATGCCTGCAGCAATTGTTCCGGCTCCAGCATCCGGCCCATGCCTATCTCGCCGCAGGCCTGTTCACCCGCCGCCGGGCCAAGTAGCCGCACGCCACGCTGTTGCAGAGTCGCGCAATTGGCCCGTGTCGCCGGGTGATCCCACATCACGCGATTCATCGCCGGCGCTACTAATAACGGTACCTCGCTCGCCAGACACACCGTGGTCAGCAAATCATCGGCCATGCCCTGCGCCAACCGGGCGATGACATTCGCCGTCGCGGGCACGATCAAAATCGCCTCCGCCCAGCGCGCCAGCTCGATATGGCCCATTCCCGCCTCGGCCGCCGGGTCCAGCAATTGGGTATGCACCGGCTTGCCGGACAGCGCCTGCAAGGTCAGCGGCGTGATGAACTGCATCGCCGACGGCGTCATCATCACCCGCACCTCAGCCCCGGCCTGGCGCAAACGGCGCACCAGCTCGGCACTCTTGTACGCCGCAACGCCGCCGCTCACCCCAATCAGGATGCGTCGCCCGCTCACGCCTTGGGTACTGATCTCAGACAAAAATAAGCCCCCCCTACTCGCCAATCCAAGCTCAATAAAATACCATTGCCGGACCATAATCGAAACGAAAAAGGCAAGGAAATGCCCATCACCGACTGGCCGGACGCCGAACGTCCCCGTGAAAAACTGCTGGAGCGTGGTCCCAGCTCACTTTCCGATGCTGAACTGCTCGCGATTTTCTTGCGCACCGGCATCCCCGGCAAGACCGCCGTCGACCTCGCCCGCGACCTGCTCGACGAATACGGTGGCCTGCGTGCCCTGCTCGAAGCCGACCGCAAGGGTTTCTGCCGCGCCAAAGGCCTCGGCGATGCCAAGTACGCGCAGCTGCAAGCCACGATGGAAATGGCTCGCCGTCACCTCGGCGAGACCCTGCAGCGCGGCGACGCCCTCAGCAACCCGGAAGACACGCGCCGCTACCTCAGCGCCAAGCTCCGCCACTACCCGCACGAAGTCTTCGCCTGCCTGTTTCTCGACACCCGCCTGCGGGTGATCCGTTTCGAAGAGCTATTCTTCGGCACCCTCGACGGCGCCAGCGTCCATCCGCGCGAAGTGGTGAAGAAAGCCCTCAGCCACAACGCCTCTGCCGTCATCCTTGCCCACAACCACCCCTCTGGCGTAGCCGAACCCAGCCAAGCCGACCTCAGCCTCACCCGCCGCCTCAAAGAGGCGCTGGCCTTGGTCGACATTCGGGTGCTGGATCACCTGATCATCGGCGACGGCCCCGCAACTTCTCTCGCCGAGCGGGGCTTGATGTAACTCATTGAATTATATGTAGGGTGGGTTAGCCAGCAAGGCTGGCGTAACCCACCAAGCCGTCGCCGCAGGCGACACAACCGAACCGATGCGCTTATCCCCTCCTCGCGCGCGAGGAGGGGTGCCGCAAGGGGTGCGAGTGCATGGATGCACGAGGTAGGACAACGCAGGAGCAGTTGCCGAGGGTGGGTCCAAATAAATATCAAACTTGCTCGCCCCGTCTAAATCTGGTATAAATTCGCGCTTTCCCCGCCACGGGAGTACGTGGCTATTTAAAAAGATTTTGTTGGAGAAGGTCCATGTCGAGAATCTGTCAGGTCACGGGCAAGCGCCCCCAGGTTGGAAACAACGTTTCCCACGCCAATAACAAAACCAAGCGCCGCTTCCTACCCAACCTTCATACCCACCGTTTCTGGGTTGAAGAAGAAGGCCGCTTTATCAAACTGTGTGTTTCTAACCACGGCCTGCGCATCATCGACAAGCAAGGTATCAAAACCGTGCTCGACGGCATCCGCGCCCGCGGCGAAAGCATTTAAGGAGATAACCCATGGCGAAGAGCGCACGCGAAAAGATCAAACTGGTGTCCAGTGCCGAAACCGGCCACTTCTACACCACCACCAAGAACAAACGGACCAAGCCCGAGAAGATGGAGATCATGAAATTCGATCCCGTCGTCCGCAAGCATGTTGTCTATAAAGAAGCCAAGATCAAGTAAGGCTTTCGTGCTTCAGGTTAAAAACGAGAAACCCGCCATTGGCGGGTTTTTTGTTTCTTGGCTGTAATGACTGCACGAAAACACAAAAGGTTATCTCTTTCGAACCTTAGTTTCCGCTCTCGACCCCATAGGAGACGGCCACAGTTGTGGAAAGCAGTCGTTTAAGTACTTTCGTGATCGAAACCTGTAACCCATGTCCTCAGACTTTTTTGTTACCCATCTTCCAGGCCGGTCACTACTAGTGTTTTTGTAAGATGACTATGCTCCTTTTCCATTTTGGCTGGCACCACTGAATTCAAACAGATTGCTCATCTGGGTGATGCGGGTTGCGGCTGTCGTAGTCGTAGGTGAGGGGCGGATGGTGTCTCGATCTACTGGCGGCGATTGGCGTATGCGTCGTAGAAATAGTATGGTGCAACTGGCTAGGGTAAAATCGGCGTTCCAGATGTAATGGGCGGTGACGCCGTTGGGTAACCATTTTTCCAGCAGCCGGCCACCGGCGTCGTAGCGATAAGAAACGGTGCCGTAGTGGGGGGCCCAGACTGGCGAGTCTGCCTGCGGCATCGTAGACGTAGTTGATTTCGTTGCCGTGGCTGTCTTTGAATTTATTGAGCAGGCCGCCGGGGCTGAAGTCGATGCTTTGTGACCGACGAACGGCGTTGGGTGCAAAGTTCTGGTTAAGGTCGCGCATCACCCTTCTCACCTTGTTTGCATCGGTTATTCCGGTAGGATAACAGGATGAAGTTGAACCTGGCCCTAATTCCCATCAATCGTGTCCTTCGCGATCGATGCGGTTCATTGCATTCACCGCATCCTACGCGGGCTGCCATCAATGATGGTTCTCTGAATGATGGTGAGGCGTCACGGCGCAGCAATTCATGGGACACGTCAACCATCCACGCTATGCAGGGCTGTTAAGTTGGGCTTCACAAAAAGCGTTCAGCGCCAACCTACCGCATCTCACAGCCCACGTTACGAGTTATGTAGCATGAGGGTTACCTCTTGAGTTGGTTTTGATTAAAGTTCGCACTTCAATCAAAACCGGTAACCCTCACTTTTTCAAGTCAGGTGTCAGATCAGATCGTGACTTCTACAGATAATGTGCCCACGCTACGGGGCTATGTGCTTCCGTAAATATCCAAAGATAATGAGACACCTTTTGCCGCCAGCCTTCTCATCAAATCCGTGTCGAACTCGATACCACCGTTATTTTCACAGAATATTCCTAAAAAGAATTCCAACCTACCTCCAGTAGAAACAAATTCACTAAGACGCGCCTCATCCTTCAAAAAATCAGCGTCGAGCATATGAAGAAGAAATTCTTCCACGGAATCGTATTCTTCAACATCAAAGGGAAATAAAACGGAGGTTCTTTCGTAAACTCCGTTTAGCAAATTACCTTTCGGAGTCATGCGCTGACTTCCCACAGAATGCATAACATCTGGTTGCAAGCCGAACTGATCAACAACTTCTTGAGCCGTTTTCGTGGGATGACGCGCCCTAAAAGAAGCGCTAAATCTTATGCCCCTCGTCATTTAATCAACCCCGTCCAATGACCATTATCAACGGCATTCCCCTTTCCGTCTCCGGTCCAAATATGTCCATTTGGTGATACTCCCGTCCAGTCTGTCGGATTGGCGTCAGCCCTTTTCTTAATCTTATGCACATCATCCTTATCCCACTTGAATTTCCCCTTTGCCTGGTCAATCGGAATAGTTCCAGTTGGACATCCATCTGGTTTTGACTGCCTCGATTTATCATTGAAATAGGGGCCAGGGGGAATGATATCCGAACCCTCACCCGCAGGTGTAGGGTATAACAACAGCCACCAAGGATTAGGTGCTGGCAATCGGAAATCGGGGATAACGACGGGGGCAGGCATTGGAACAGCCGCCGCCACCTGTATACGAGTATCCGCGAACCAATTATCCGGATACCAGCTCGAAGGCCAACCATTGGTGTAACTGCTGCCAAATCCCTGGCTTCCCCAGGAGCTTCCACCCAGGCTTTGCCTCCCCGCCGTCAAATCCGCCAACGAGAACCACTGGTCCAGGGCGGCGTAAACTGAGCTGCTGGTGTTAGACGCGCCCTTACTCGCACCACCTCCCGACCCTAAGAACGAGCCCGCGTTGATCGATGAGAACGAGGAGATGAACAAGCCCCTCGGATCGGTGTAATTAACCGGATTATTCCCCACATACGCATACCGATTAATTCCACCTGCCAGCCCAATCGGATCCCGCTGCGTGAACCGTCCGATGGTGGGATCGTAGTACCGCGCGCGGTAGTAGATCAAGCCGGTGGCATCCGGCTCTCTTCCCGTGTAGCCATACTGGGCGATGGCGCCGCTGGCGCTGAGGACGTTGCCCCAGGCGTCGAAGCGCTGGCTGGCGGCGACGGTGCCGGTGCTGCTGCTGGTGGCGACGACACTGCCGAGGCCGTCCTGATGATAGTACGTGGGAACGGCGGCGGTGCCCGTGCCGGTGAGACGCATGATGGGGTCGTCGTCGTTGGGGCCGTGGACGGTGATTGCGTTGGGCGTGGTATACGCCGTGCCGTATTCGGCATGAATATCGGGGCCGGTGTAGAGGTAGTTCGTTGTGGTGGCACCGCTGATCTTGCGGATGCGGCGGCCTTGTTCGTCATAGGCGTAGCTTTCAGTAGTGGCGCCTTTGACGGCTTGGGTGAGGCGGTTCAAGGGGTCGTAGCTGAGGCTGGTGACAGTGGTGCCGCTGCAATCCGTGGCGGTGCGGGTGACGGTGCCGCCTTCGCACTTTTTGGTGAGGGCGCCGTTGGCGTCGAGCACAAAGGCGCTGAGCAGGGTGCTGGTGGCATCGCGGGTTTCGAGCAGTTGGTGGGCGACGTCGTAGGTGTAGTTCGTGGTGGCGGTGACGGGGGTGCCGAGGGTTTTGCTCGTGAGATTATTGAGCGGATCATAACTGTAACCCTGATCCTGGGTGACGGTGCCGTTGGCGGCGGTGAGCAATCGATTGAGGCTGTCGTAGGTGTAGTTGTTGGTGAGCGCGGCGCCGTTGATGGTTTCGACCTGCTGGCGGCGGTTGGCGTAGGCGTCGTAGAGGTAGCTGTGCTGGCTGATGATGGCCGTGCTGGTGCGGCGGTTGATGAGGCTGGCGAGCGTGTTGTCGGCGTTGTACGTGTAACGGGCGCTGACGCCGTTGGGTAACCATTTTTCGAGCAGGCGGCCACCGGCGTCGTAACGATACGAGACGGTGCCGTAGTTCGGGGCCCAGAGACTGGCGAGTCTTCCGACAGCGTCGTAGACATAATTGGTTTCGTTACCGTGGCTGTCTTTGAATTTGTTGAGCAGGCCGCCGGGGCTGAAGTCATAGTCCAGCACGATGCCGCCGCGATTGTCAGTGATAGTGTTGAGCCGATTGAGGCTGTCGTAGGTAGAGCTGTAGTTGATCAGGTCGGTGGTGGCGCTGCCGGCTGTCTTGGTGTTGGCGGTTTGCACTTGGCCGAGGTTGTTGTAGGTGAGCGCGACGTTGCCGGCGGCAAGGTTGGTGCGCGTCGCCAACAGATGGCCGTAGTTCCAGCTCATTGCGGTGAGCTGGCCTTTGGCGTCGGTGATTTGCGTGGGGTTGTTGTTGATGTCGTAGCTGGTGCTCCAGAACTTGCCGTTGGCGTCGGTCTCTTTGATTTTGCGGCCGAAGTCGTCGGCAACCGTGGTCAGTTGCGGGCTCAGCACTGCGGCGGCGGCACAACCGGTGGTGCTAGAGGCGCAATAGCCAGCCTGCACTTGAGTCAAATGGCCGAGCAAATTGTAGCTGTATTGGGTGACGGGGCGGATGCTGCCGAGCGTGGCATCGGTGTAGGTCGGGCCGATGGCTTGCACAGGGCGGTTGAGTTCGTCGTAGCTGGTGAAATGGGTACGGGTAGTGTTGTCGCTGCCGATCTCGGTGGTGGCGATGACATTGCCGTTGGCGTCGTAGTCGTACTCGACCGCGCGCACGCCAGTGGTGGGCGCACTGCCGGGGCAGGCGTTGGCACTCGGTGCGGTAACCCGTTTCAGGCGGCCGTCGCGGGTTTTATCCCAGTAGGTGTAGAAGACGGCATTGCCGTTGGGGTCGCGGGTGCATTTGGGTTTGCCGTCGATATCGCGACTCATATAGACATGATTACCTTCCTTGTCGAAGGCACGCACGGCGCGGTTAGCTTCGTCATATTCAAAGCCTAGCGAAAATCCGTCCGGGTCGGTGATCTTGACCAGATTGCCGGTGGCATCATAGACGGTAGTGCTGACGGCATTGCCGCTGCCATTACCGAAATCGGTCACCTGGGTGCGGCGGTCTGAGAGATCGTAACTGTACACCGCCCGGTCATAGGTGACGGCACTGATGACGAGTTTGTTTTCAGTCAGATTTCCGTTTTGATCATAGCTGTAACTACGTGGCTTACCGATGGCATCGGTCCCTGAAGTGACACGGTCGACGGTGTCATATACAAAGGTGGTGGTGTGCCAGTCAGCGTCGATATCGGTCGTGACGCGACCCACAATATCGTAAACCAGCGTTTTGGTATCGGCGGCATCACTCACCCCATCGCCATTTTTATCCCCTGTCCGGCTGATGCTGGTGGGATAAAGACTATTGGCGTCATAGGCATAAGTAATAACAGGCCCTTGGCCGGCAGGGCTGGCGGCATTTTTCACTGGCTTGGCGGTGAGCAGATTGCCATAGGCGCCATAGGTATTGATGGTCCAGGCGATGACGTCTGTAGCGACTGGGGTATAGGGAATCACCGGCACTATCCCGGTCTTGAGCTTGATTGATTCAAGCAGATTGCCCTTGGCATCGTATTTCATCACCGTATAGTTGCCGCGTGCGTCCTTAACGCGCTGCGGCTGATTGAACGTGTTGTAATTGTCGAAGGTAACGGTGGCCAATCGTGGCGTGGTGATGCTGGTGACGTTGCCGCTGGCATCGTAGGCATACAGCGTCTTGTAGCCGAGGGCATCGATCTTGCTCAAACGATTGTAGGGATTGGCGGCGTCGTACGTGTAATCATGGGTAGCGCCGTTTTCTTCGACGATCTGTAACGGATTGCCGTATTGATCAAAGAAGAAACGCCGGGCATAACCACGTTCACTGACCTGCACCGCCTCGCGGCGGAAGTCATTGTAAGTGAAGGTGTTGACCTGGCACGTCGGCGATGTTGCAGCGGTCGCGCACGCCAACGTGGAATGGCGGAAAGCACGGCTATCGGCATAGTACTCGAATTTCATGCCGTTGCCGCGTGGCAGCGTATAGGTCTTGAGCGCGTGATTTAGATTCGCGCCATCCGCCGTCGTGTAATAGGCGTAATTCACCGGCGGCTGCGTCGCAGGCGAAGACACGGCCAGGGGATTTTTGAACGACGCAAGATCGCCATCGGCCTCATAGCTGTATTGATAACTGCGTACCGGCGAGGCGAAGTCGGTGATTTGGGTAATGCGTCCACCGGTATAGGTAAACGTCAATGCACGGCCGCTGGCACCGACAGTATCTTTGACTTGCGTGAGCTGATTGGATGCGTCATAGACCAGGTTCAATGTATTGCCATTTGCGTCCACAATCTTATCCATCCGCGCGCGCTGGCCACCGGTTGATGTCCCCGCGACATTGGCGAAGGTGTACGTCAAGCCGTTTTTCTCGCGGAGGGTATAGACCCCGCTCGCTTCACGTTTAAAGGTAGCGAAAATACCGGGCGGATTACTCAGTGTGGTACCGAGAGTGATATCGCCATTAGTATGGGCGGTAGTTGAGAAAAACTTTTCGCCACCTGTGCCATCCACCCAGGATACTTTGGCCATCCCACCTTCCACGCCATAGAACTTGAGATAGTGATTGAAGCTATGGGTCCGACCACAGCCCATTGGTGCACATGTGGTATCCAGGGTTGCTGCACGACTGTTATAAGACCGCTCGAATACGATCGGCAACCCGCCGCGACCCGGAATCGAAATATCGCGCTCGGTGTGGTAAACGTTCCCCGTGACCATGTTGACCGGATCACCGGCCCAGGAATTGTAGTGAGTCCGGCCATTACCCACACCGCCGCCGCCGATGGTGATCAACGGTAAACCCAATGGGTTGGCGGTCGATGGCACCGTGCTGGGGTTGAAATACCCAGTATTGAGCGTGGGCGAGTAACTGAATATCAGTGGCGTGGTAGTAGTGTAACCACCCGCATAGGTGCCACCAATGATGAATGATGCCTGTGCCGAAGTTGGCAGTGCATTTTTTTCCGCGACATAGACTGATCCTTTCCAATTGTTATACAGGATCAGGCTGCGCGGAATGGTGACCGTCCTGCCATCATCTATGTAGTTGGCCTTGATGGCGTTGACTTCAGCGGTGGAATAATTGAGAGCCGCATTGGTATTGTGGGTAAACTTGTAACACTGGCTAGTGGTGTTGGCGCAGGCGGTGTCACCTGCCACACTCCAATTGGCTGTCGTTAGTGTCAATACCTCGATACCGGTTTCGCGCGCATACTGAATACCACGCACCGTCGAAACGGCATCCATGCGGGAGTTTTCCTGCCAGATGTATGACTCATAGGCCGACGCACTATACCCAGACAACAGGAAGGTCTTGTAGACCAGTGCACCGGACGTTAAATCGACGTTGCGGCTACGCCCACCCGGCACATCGACCAGAAAACCGCTACGATTCACCGCGAAGGGAAGATCGAAGAGATAAGCCACCTTCATCTGCGATGAGATCAATCCCAGATGATTACCACTCTCACCAGACCCACCATCCAGCCTACCGACAGTCTTATTGGCATCGCTGAAATAACGCATGTACTTGAGACCAACCAAATTCAAATACTCGCCTTCGGTCTCTTCAAGATTAGTATTGGGATTGGCAATATTCCTGACCGCCGCCAATAGCTTCTCCCCCCGCGCCGCCAAATGTTGATTGGAAGCCTGAAAACCGTAGGCCTGCAAGGCATGATAATTGGCGGCGCCGATGTTCGTGTAGGTCACGCCGTTCAAACAGGCCGCACTCGCGGGCACGGAATTGCAGTCACCGGCTGCGAGCTCGGGTAACAGCATCTGTAAATTTAAACGGTTATTTGTCGTACATAAGCCCACTGCTGCTGTACCAGCCACCACGTCGACGCCCTCTGATTTCACAACGGGCAACGTATTAATCGTGCACGGCGCAGCAGAGCTCACACTGCCATCCAGGCGCCAGCTGTCAAGTGCGGTCTGATCCGCAGCCGTCGCACCCTTGGGCGACAAGGTAATGCGCTTTAAGATATGTTCCGGTAATTGCAGTGTCGTAGCAGCAAGCTGTGTATTGGCTGAATTGCTTACTTTAATACTAAACTTGTATCGATGACTATCGGGCAATGACGATGTCTCAGCAGAGGTACTGCCTGCCCACGCCAGGAATTGGTTGACAGAAAAAGGTAAACTGGCCGGCATCACATCGATCCGCATTGGATTAGTCCGGCCGCTATAGGGAACATCCTCTAACGTCGCATTCGCATTGGAAGACTTGATACTGGTCTCGACCTGCTGCGCATAGGCTTCATGCGGCAGACTGTCAGGGCCGTTTTTGCGATTGGCTAAATAGCTGTTGTAATCGAAACTGACATTGGTAGCGATGCCTGCCTGATAAGTCTTTTCTTTGAACGCGGGATCCAGCGGTATCCAGCGATTACCGCTGGTGTCGACCCTCGCCCCACGATAATGCGCATATGGCACACAGGCTTCGACCCACACATGCACAAACGAAACTCCAATCTTTTGGCTGCTGGCATTGGTAATAAACCCAACACTCGGATTACGTCCTTGCGACAACATGTTCGCGGCGGCATCGTAGCTCTTGGCGCCCAACCATTTGGCGATCTTCGCATTCGCGCCCGCTGATGTCGCATCCATTGCCCAGACTTGCCCTTTGACATAACGGGCAGGAATATTGGAAACGCGCAACAAAGCGATTAACAACGAAGCCTGATCAGTATCATTCCCGGCGCGCGACAACAACGCACCCTGTGCACCCTTAAGTGAGCCGTAGTAAGGCTCATAGGCAATATTGTCGTACACCCACTTGTATATTTTGACAGGAGAATAATCGAGCGAATCGGCAAGCGCTGTGATTTCAGGGGTGGCACGCACCTCGAATTGAGCCGTGGCGCTCTTGTCCAAATCTGCCGCGGTGTAACTGCACTGTGTTGCTTCTGGTGGCGTTACAGGCGGAGTACCCGCCAACAATAGAAGATCACCATTAAAGGCTAGTTGCACACCTCGCGGTGAACCCAACGCCAGATAGCCAGGCAAATCCGTCGCGGGCTGTTGGGGCTTTGACTTCAGTGGAACATCATAGCCAAAGGTAGTAATCGGATGTTGAAATGCTGTTGGATCCTCAGGTTTGTGCAATTTGCGCAGCACACCTTTTAGCTGTTCTTTGGCATTCTTGCGTCCAGCATCATCTTTGGCATTATGCAATGATCCTAGCGCTTGAGCGACGCGCTCAAAACGATCTTCCACCATCACCGCCATTGCATCCAGCTTTTTGACTTGCGAGGTCAAACCGGACTTAAGCAAACGGCTTCGAGCCGCCGTTAATTGACTACGCGCTTCTAAACGTAGCGCTTCGAAATCCCTGCTGTTAACTGACAAACTGGCAGCATCGGCCTGCGTCAGGTTTGCGGAAATACGGCTACGTTCGAGCCGATCAAGCTGTTCCAAGGTAGCATCTAATTTTTGCTCAACCCGCAGTGGCAACAGATTTCCCCCGCTCTCTAGAGGACGCGCCACTACTTTATCAATCACTTCCTGAGGGATTGGCGCCGGATCATTGCCATCCGCCCAAACTGGCGTGGTCAATAGACTAAGCATAAGTAACTTGGCAATAACGCGCATATGGTTTTCCCCTAAATCTTCCTGATTTCGATCGTTTAACGCAACCGGAGTATCCACCGAATCCCTGGCGGTAAGTTAAGTTCATTCGGAAACATAACTTTGATTAGCGCAGCGCCCGGCAAGAATCTCCACCACGGCTCACCCACATTCCCTCAGTTCCGGCGAGCGCAACTGTCCCCGGCAATCCTCTGAGCACATCAGGGCTAGCTAACTGCCCGCGCAGCACCTGGAGCGCAGCAAGCTTAATTCCCGAAGGTGGCGCGACTTCATTTACTGCCTCTCGACGCCATTGCATCCAGGTTTCGGTAAATTGGTTATAAACTCCGGTCATCGCATTAAACTTGGTCGGGCTCATACCGTTCAAGGCAATATAATCAAACTGATCGCCATGTCCAGGCTGATGATCAACACTGAGCACACCGATAGCAAAACCGCCTGGGGCGACGCGCGCTTCATGGCCAGCCACTTCGAAGCTACCACCACTATTCGCTGTATTCAGACAAGTGATAAGTTTATCGACAGTCGCATTTTCGACGACCAAGAGTCCTGCACTACCCAAGCCATCGTTGCTCATGCCTGAGAATTCCGATCGCGGTGCCGGAGCAGTTTCATCACACCCGGCATTTAAGATGAGCGCATTACTTGCTGGCTGCGCACCATCTACAAGCCGGCAGACAATAATCGGCTGCTGAGGCAACGTGTGATCTATTATTTGCCAGCTTGAAAGCTCATTTTTACCGAAAATTTGAGCAAGCGTGACATTATTCAAATTACGCAATCCTGCGTTTATTAATGACTTACTCACCGCGACACCGGAAACCATTGCGTTTACTCGTGCCGAATCAAGGCGTGTAGCTTCCTCGGCCGTCACACCTTGTGCACCCGCAGGCACATTAACGCCCACGTGCAGTAGTGGCTCGACATCAGATACACCCGCATCTGGAACTGCCAGAATCATACGACTAGAGGGACACAGCCAATGATGATCTACATCCCCGGCTATACAGAACTTATCTGCAATCATGCGCGGCACTCCTCCTGCACGAGCTACAGATGCGACACCATTGTATGATCCACCGTTTACGCTGAAGTGAATCAGCAGCGTCTTACCCCATAATCCTTGATAGCTGCCCGCAACCACCGTACCGAAATAAGCGCGATACATCCCCCCATTTGCTTCCCCGTCTGTTGTTAACACATCCATACCCCCAGGAACAAATAAGCTGGCTATCGCCGCCTCAATCGCTGGCAATTGCATTGATGAACCTACCAGGAAAACCTCAAAATCAGCCGTTTTTTCCCACGTGCGAGAAAGTTTTATATTGTTTGCGGTGGATGATTGTACCGATGTCCCGGAAATAACAACGTTGATGACCTTGTCGGGCATAGCATTAGTCAGCGCACGAATCTTCCCGCCAGAACTTTTTAATTTAACGGTAGGAGATGTTAGCGATGCCAACATCTGCGTCTGCACAGGCGCCGTCACCGTACTGCCAGCGCCATCCGCGAGAACACGCGAATCTGCCAGATTGGCGTTCATACCAAGAAGTGTTTCAACGGCATCTGGCACACCGTCTTTATCAGTATCCGTAATTACCGTAGCCGAGGGTCTTTGCGTCACTGCCGTGGTCGGCGCAGCCAAGGCCATCAGCGCTTCTGCTGTCTGCAAGGCATCACCACGCCAGCTTCCGTCCGCCGCTTGTTGAGCAATCAAATAGTCGATGGCGGTGGGCGCATTTACGTTGGCGGGGTCTGCTGCTTTAAACGCGCGCAATACCAGCGCCGTCTCCAGCACGCCGCTGCTGCCATTATCACCATAACCATTATCTGCGTTCTTTTTGGCCACCAATCCTGCTATGGCTGCGATAATACGGTCACTTAATGTGTACGCAACGCCATTTCCGCAAGTCCGCCCGTAAAACGGGTATTAGCTTTGCCGAGAGCAAGCACGGCATGAACGGTCGGGATTATTGCACCGCCAGTTTGACTCGCCGGGGCCGTAGTTACAGCCGTCACCGAGTAGGACCAGAGATTATTGGGGGCAGCCAGCTGTGCCGGCAGAATTTGACACAAGGCATTGAAGATATCGCTATTAGTATAGGAGGTGCCTTGCACATCAATGAGTGCTGCCACACCTAAACCTGTATCGGGCAAACCAGGCTCATATCCAGAATATGCACCCCAAGCCAAGCGCTCATTACGCCAAGAGGCAAGCCGTGTGCCATATGCTGTCGCATCCTCCCCCGAGTTTTTTATGGCCGCCGCCTGACGTGATAACGCGTCGACGCTCACGGCTTCAGCATTCGACAACCACGCAACACCCGCAGAATACGTGTAATTACTTTTGAATCCCATCGCATTCAAGGCATCTAACACAGCCGCAGTCGTCTGTATTCCAAGCCCTTGCTGAGTGGGATTGCCGCTAGTGATAACGGAACTCCATCCGCCATCGCCATGCTGATTGGGCATCAGCCATGAAAGACCTTTGTTCCATGCCTGATCGATCTGAGCCTGAGTAGCGGCCAATCCACTCTGACCAAAACCAATGAGGCCCAACAACACTGAACTCCGCACAATCCATTTCATCCCTGTTCTCCCGAACGATTTTCTCGCAACATTTTCTCGCAACCTTGCGCAAAGGTCAGAGTTATTCATCCTAATGATGTTAGATCACAAAACACATCCTTCCGCTGGCACTATTTAGCCGCCAATGAAAAACAAATGTTATTTCTCGATTACAGAACTACACGGAATTATGTAATTTAGTCGGGCTTTAATCACCCAATCATATTTTCTAATATTATGAATACATTAATTGTTACGAGCCTACGCACACAAAAACCGTAGGCTCGATGAAACAAAATGTCAAGGTGGAATGTATTATTTGTCGTCAAATATGTTCATGCGAATTTAATTATATTCTGACTAGCGATTTAGGCGATGCGCCGATTCAACTCGCTAGTACAATCGGAGAACGACCGCAAAGAGTGCGGTCGCTGCCTAATAAATGGATTAAAACTGCTGTCTGCTCTGACATCTCAAAGGCATCATCGACCTTTATTCCAAGATATCGGACTGTACTTTCCAGCTTAGTGCGCCCAAGCAGCTGTTGAACGGCACGAAGACTCTTTGTTCGCCGGTAAATCAAGGTGGCCTTGGTGCGCCGCAGCGTGTGCGTCCCACCTCTTTAAGAATACGCGCGTATGCCGTGTCGAAAGATGCGGCGACTGCCGCAACCGGCTCGGGAACAGGTACTGATCCGAGGGTTGTGTTGTCTTGATGGGTGTACATGGTGTGTTTCCTCCGTACTAGGCAGGGAAACATATATTTAGCTCATCGCAGCGTCGGACGCATGGCGACCTCTTCCGTATCCGCGTGAGCTGGGCATTTCGGCATGTGAGGCGCTTCTTAGAAGCCTAGCTCAGAGCTAGCGTTTTGAGTGAGATAGCGACCAAGTGCAGACGCCCGCTCTTAGCCGGAAATGGTGGACATCAAGAATTAGATTTTCGTGCGCACGGTGGCACCCTGCAGTGCTAAAACAACCCCATCCCGCCCCGCATCAAACCTTTTGTGACAATTTTGCGTAAACGCGGGCTAACCCCAAACAGTGCGCCCGCGGCACATGCCAGCATCAGCGCCGTATACGGCCGCCGTTTGACGTAGCCGGCCAAGCTTAACTCCTCGGCCGCAGCAATCAAGCGGGCCTTTGCTTCTTCAACACTCAGTTCGTCAGACGGCGTGCACCCCATGC
The DNA here is from genome assembly GCA_016200485.1 of Gammaproteobacteria bacterium. Lineage (NCBI taxonomy): Bacteria > Pseudomonadati > Pseudomonadota > Gammaproteobacteria > Gammaproteobacteria bacterium. The sequence continues at coordinate 30,059 of JACQEP010000015.1, read as the reverse complement.
CAATCCTCCTGCCACCAGCAGACATCCCAGTCCTGTCGCCATGGCGGCCGCGATCGAGCCTGCCGCCATGGCAATGGATTGATAAAGCGCCCACAAGAACAGGCCGCCGCCCAATGCAAGAAACAGCACGGCCACGAGCGTCAAGCCTAGCGCCCAACCCAAGCGCGCCGTGGAACGACGCAGCGCCCGCCCCTCTGCCTCAATCAGGTCGGCGACGGCAATAACAAGATCGATCAGCCGCTTCAGTGCCGCCCCCTCATATCCAACAACTTGGCAATGAGAAATCCGACGCCGAAGGCCACACCCACGCTCGCGAGCGGGTGCTCACCGATGTACTCCTCTGTATCGTCAACCGCTTCCTTCGCTCGCTTCTTGGCCGCCGATGCTTTTTGCTTCAGCTTCTCGCTGCCCTCATGCCAGTGCTCCTGGAATGCGCTTTTCACGCTTTCGCCCTTACTCACACCCAGGTCCTTCATCAGACCCACCAGATCACCCAAGTCATGCTTTAACGTCGCCAAATCCGCCTTGAGCGTCTTGAGTTCCGCGCGGATGTCATCTGCCTCTGCCATATGCTGCTCCTTATTCAGTGAAATTATTTTTCGTTCACCCATTTATAAAGATAGCCGCTTTCATTCTGAAGTGTAGTACCTAAATTACTATCCAACAAACAGCGGGGGCATAATTAATACACTTTCATCCGGGTAGATGCGGTATACGTTCGCGCTCGAATCAATGAGATATCATCATATTTTTCGGTCATGAGTCATGTGAACACGGTTGTTCATATCTTCAAAACGAATACATAAAGTTGTGGTTAACTACGGCACCCTTATCTCTGTATGGTCACAATTCATCGACTCACATCATTTTTAAGCAAGGATTAATGTTACTCATGACATCCTTGCGTCTATAAATGGGTTCTATACTTTGAAATAGGCAATATCATTTAACATCATGGAGGCAATATATGACTAAACTTCTCAACTTCATCGCCGCACTTGTCGTTTCTGGCAACGTGTTCGCAGCACAGGAGACATTCACCACTGCAGGCCCGTTGGACTGCACTGCAGTCATCTATTGCGTGCAGAACACCAGTGACAATCTGTTTACGCTTAAGTTTGTTCCGACCTATCCGACGTCGGCACCGTCAGCCACAGGGTTTAATGTTAATGAACCATCGATCGAAGTGTCGAACGCTAATGGCGGCCTACTCGATCTCACAATCATGCAGGTCTCAATGACGGGGTCTAATGCGTACAACGGCATGAATTTCATCGGCGCGATCATGCTTGAAGTTCAGGATTCGCTAGGCAACTGGTCCTATGCGTCACAGTGGTCGACCTATATCGGTTCAAAAGGGATTTACGTCATGTTCAATGGCCGCAACGCGTCATCACCCCTCGTCAAAGGTGTAAAAGCAATACGCCTGACGGGAGTTAATGGTGCAACCGCGTTCAGGATTGGAATGATGAATCTCATTCCGTACTGATGAAGAAATCGGGATAATCAGGCAGGGTGCGCACGGCGCATCCTGCAATGAGAGAACAATTATTTCACCCGATCCATCAGCACCTTCAACGTCCCACCCGCACGCAACACTTCCTGCGCAACTAACGCCCCTAAGCCATTGCGCCCCTGAAAACTTTTGGCGATTTGCTTCACTTGCGGCAGTGAGGCAACGGTATAACGTGTGACGATCCCGCGGGGGGCCAGATCATGAACATCCATGTGAATCACGGCATCCGACTCCGGGATCATCACTTTCACGATACGCGATTCCATATTTAAACCAACCGCCAGGGTGAAACGGCCGTTGAGATAGGGAATCCTCATTTGCAGTAAACCACCGGCTAGTTTTCCGGTGCTATCTTTCGCAAAATAGACATCGAAGGGTTCAACGGGTGGATCAACACCATAGATCGCGCTCACGCTGGCGCGCAAAGCATCATCGACGGTGATAGTTTGTTTTTCGAACGTTAAGCCGGGAAATAAGGCTTGCTCCCAGCCTGTTTGAACCAGGGGTTCAGATTTAGGTGATGGTGTTATTTCCGGCTCGGCAGCTGCGGTGGTCAAACAGAACATCAATCCGAAACCGAACAACGCAATCCTTTGCATCATCGCGCATTTGATCCTTTTTTAGTGAACACATCCGGCGCATTACGGCTTGCACCTCGTGAGCCCTATCTTGATCTATGCAGTCGCCAGACTGTATCCCTTCAGATTCCGGGAAAACTCTTGCAAGGCGCGTATCCCGGTGGCTTCTGCCTGTTGACACCATTCCTGCAATGCCTGCACCAGGGCTTCTTGTGACTGCGCCGAACGCCTCCACAACTGTTGCAACTCCATCTTGTGGCGATACACCGTTTGCAAGGCATGGCTACGTTGCAGCAGTGCATTCAAGCGATTCTGCGCCACCTCATCCAGCAAAATTTGTTCACGGACCAATAATCGCTGTGCCCGTTTAAGGAAAGGGCGTCGTACACTGTCGGCCATTTTTAGCTCGTCTTTCAGCACCGGCGCGATCACTTCACGGCAATAACTCGCCAATACGTGAAAGCGATGGGTAATAATCGCCTTCAGAGTTTCAATATCGACAGCCTGCTTATCGGCAACAATCACCGGCAGAATCGCGATTTTTTTCACCTTGGCAAGACGCAACTTTTCAAACAGGCGGATGTACATCCAGCCGATATCGAACTCCCATGGCTTTGATGATAAACGGGCGGAACTGGGGAAGGCATGATGATTATTATGCAGTTCTTCACCACCAATCAAAATTCCCCAGGGCGAAATATTGGTTGCCGCATCGGTGGTTTCAAAGTTGCGATAGCCACGGAAATGGCCAAGGCCGTTAATCACACCAGCTGCGAAAAACGGAATCCAGATCATTTGGATCGCCCAAACGCTAATCCCGATCACACCGAACAACATCAGATCAAACACCAGCATCAGCGCCACGCCCAAACCGGAGTAGCGTGAATAAATTTTTCGTTCAAGCCAATCGTTCGGCGTCCCGTGACCATATTTATCCAGCGTCTCTTGATTAAACGATTCTTTGCGATATAACTCAGCACCTTGCCACAGTACTTTGCGGATACCAAGAATTTGCGGGCTGTGCGGATCGTCGACTGTCTCGCAGCGAGCGTGGTGTTTACGATGAATGGCTGTCCACTCTTTGGTGACCATGCCTGTGGTCAGCCATAACCAGAGGCGGAAAAAATGCGCCAACGCCGGATGTAAATCCAGAGCGCGATGCGCTTGATGGCGATGCAAATACACCGTCACACTGACGATAGTGATATGCGTCATCAGCAGCACTGCCGCCAATACACCCCAACCGGACAAATCGAGAATTCCGTTCAACATTGACACCTCGGCAAAATAGGATAAATATTACTTATAAAGTATAAGGCCATAGCCCACAAGCGTGGGGGCAGCAAGCCCTTGTCTTAAATGATTATAGATGCTGATCTGGCGAGCTGACTTAATCATTAGGCTTCAATATAATACTCGCCAATAGTAGACCCATCCTCATCCCGGAAGGTTCCTGCCCCCCTCCCAAAGAAAGTCTTTGCCTCTCTCGATATGAATAAGCAAATCGCACGTCTCACAGTCTTTCTTTACGCTCTGAAAACAATGAACCGACACACGTTCGCCAAAGAACTTAGCGAGCTGTTCTTTTTTGTGAAAAAACAGTCACTTAGTCAAATTCCCAGCATCAGCGGCGTTGTCGGTATTTTCGTTGGGTCATGGGTGGCATCGACGTTCACGACATCGCCATTCAGGGGATTTCTGGCATCCTGGGGCTTGGTTAAGGGCGGCACCCACGTCGTCAGTCCCACGACGTACAAGTTCTTGATAGTCTGCCTGCCCATTGTGACGACAGCCGTGACTGCCTACCTCGTGCACAAACTGTTAAAAACCTATCGGGAATGGCAATTGAAGCGGGACATGGGCTGGGTGGCTCAGTTAGAGATCGAAATACAAACCGCCGTCCAGGTGAAGATGACGATCCTGCGTCAAGCCAGAGACGCGAGGCTGATCTCGCAACGTGAATTTGATACAAAACAATCCAATCTATATCAATCGTACACGCGAGCGAACAGCGCCAGGATCAAACAATTGTTGCTGGATAAGTTGGGTGGCTAGCAAAAACCACAACACACCTTAGGTACGATATTCAGCGTTGATCTTAACGTAGTCGTAGGAGAAGTCACAGGTCCAGACGTGGCCACGGTGTTGGCCACGATTAAGATTAATGCGAATGGTGATTTCTTCGTTGGCCATCACTTTTTGTCCCGCCTGCTCGGTATACTCCGGATCGCGACCGCCATTACGGACAATGCAGACATCGCCGAGGTGGATCACAATTTTGTTGATGTCGAGATCCGCCACACCAGCGCGGCCAACCGCAGCGAGGATGCGCCCCCAGTTCGGATCAGAGGCGAAAAATGCCGTTTTCACCAACGGTGAGTGCGCGACGGCATCAGCCACCTGGCGGCATTCAGCAAAACTGGACCCGCCTTCGACATCAATAGTGATGAACTTGGTAGCGCCCTCACCATCACGGACGATGGCTTGCGCCAAGGTCTCGCAAACTTCGTTGAGTGCCTGCTGGAATTGTGCGAAACCCGGTGCTGTGAGCGATTCAAAACGGACACCGGATTTACCGGTGGCGACAAGCACACAGGAATCGTTGGTCGAGGTATCACCATCGACAGTGATGCAATTGAAGGAGCGATTCATCGCTTCGCTCAATGCCTGTTGCAACAATGCCATAGGCATTGCAACGTCGGTAGCGATGTAGGCGAGCATAGTGGCCATGTCGGGGCGAATCATGCCCGCGCCCTTGGAAATGCCGCTGATAGTCACAGTGACACCGTTGATCCTGATTTGTTTAGATGCGGCCTTGGGCACGGTGTCGGTGGTCATGATGCCGCGCGCCGCTTCGGCCCACAAAGCTTCGTTAAAGCTGGCTTTGGCTGTGGGCAATGCCGCAAGAATTTTATCCACTGGCAACGGTTCACCGATAACACCCGTCGAGAACGGCAATACCTGCTCTGGCTGGCAACCCATCAATTCGGCAACGGCCTGACAACACTTTTCCGCATCTTTGAGACCACGCTCACCGGTGCCGGCATTGGCATTACCGGTGTTGATCAGTAAATAGCTGGGCGTAGTTACAACACCGTGACGTTTGGCGACGATTACTGGTGCGGCACAGAAGGCATTGCGGGTGTAAACAGCGGCGCAGGTCGAACCGGCTGCAATTTCCATTAACACCACATCCGTACGTCCGGGCTTTTTGATGCCGGCCTGCGCCGTACCCCAGCGGATACCGGGAACCGGATGCAGGGTGGGCAAACCCATCAAACCAACTGCCATGCGCTTACCCTCAGCTCAACTGGCCGTGACAATGTTTATATTTTTTGCCGGAACCACACGGGCAAGGATCGTTACGACCGACCTTGGGTTCTTCACGGACAAAGGGAGCGGCTGCACCTTCTTCAACAGCAACCCCACCTTCTTCATCAGCCACTGGCGTAGCGGGATGTTCAAAATGCAGCTCACCATGACTGCGGCGCTGCTCATCAACCGCCGCCACATCTTCTTCGGCCCGCACCTGCACTTTGGACAACAGTGCGACAACTTCATGTTTGATGCGCTCCAACAATTGCTGGAACATTTCGAACGCTTCGCGTTTATATTCCTGTTTCGGATTTTTCTGGGCATAACTACGTAAGTGTATCCCCTGGCGCAAATGATCCATCGCCGCCAGATGTTCCTTCCACTGGGTATCCAGCACCTGCAACATCACCGCCTTTTCAAAGTGCCGCATCACCGGACTACCGGCATGTCCTTCCTTATCGGCATAGGCCTGCTCGAAACTCTCTAAAATACGTTTGCGTAATGGCTCTTCGTGCAGGTTTTCGTCCGCATCGAGCCATGAGCGAATTTCAAGATGAAGCCCAAATTCTTCACGCAGCGCATTCTCAAGCCCCGCCACATCCCACTGCTCTTCGAGACTGTTCGGCGCTATAAAGCTATTGATCAGATTATTCAGCACACTGCGACGAACGGTATTGATCGTTTCCGAAATATCGTCAGACGCCATCAATTCATTACGCTGCTCGTAAATCACTTTACGCTGGTCGTTGGCCACATCATCATATTCGAGCAATTGCTTACGAATATCAAAGTTATGGCCTTCCACCTTGCGCTGTGCGTTTTCAATCGCCTTGGTCACCCACGGATGCTCGATCGCTTCCCCCGCCTGCATGCCGAGTTTTTGCATTAGCATGGCGACACGATCCGAGGCAAAGATACGCATCAACGAATCTTGCAATGACAAATAAAAGCGTGTGGATCCGGGATCACCCTGACGACCAGCACGGCCGCGCAACTGATTATCGATGCGCCGTGATTCATGGCGTTCGGTGCCGATAATGCGCAACCCGCCCTTTGCCAGCACTTCGTCGTGACGCTTGTTCCATTCTTCACGAATATTGTTCAAGGTCGCCTCGTCGGCACCCTTGGCCTGTGCAGCATGCAACTCCACTTCAAGACTACCGCCCAGCACGATATCGGTACCGCGACCGGCCATATTGGTGGCGATCGTCACCGCACCTGGCCGCCCAGCTTGAGAGACAATCTCGGCTTCGCGGGCGTGTTGCTTGGCATTCAAGACCTCGTGCTTGATCTTGGCTTTTTTCAGTTGCGCAGAAATGAGTTCTGAATTTTCGATCGAGGTCGTACCCACCAGTACCGGCTGACCGCGCTCGTAACATTCCTTAATGTCTTCGACAATGGCATTGAATTTATCCTGCTGTGTCAAAAACACCAAATCGCCCTGGTCATCGCGCACCGTTGGTTTATTGGGCGGAATGACCACCACTTCGAGATTATAGATTTCCTGAAATTCGTAAGCTTCCGTATCCGCGGTACCGGTCATGCCTGACAGTTTTTTATACAGACGGAAATAATTCTGGAAAGTGATCGCTGCCAACGTCTGATTTTCTTTCTGAATCGGCACGCCTTCTTTCGCTTCAAGCGCCTGATGCAAACCGTCGGACCAGCGGCGGCCAATCATGGTGCGGCCGGTGAATTCATCAACGATAACAATTTCTTGATCCTTGACGATGTAATGCACGTCACGCTGGAACAAGGCATGTGCGCGTAATGCGGCATTCAAGTGATGCAACAAGGTGATATTGGTCGCGTCGTACAGGCTCTCGCCCGGCTTCAGCAAGCCACTTTCTTCCATCAATTCTTCGACATGTTGATGTCCGATCTCAGTCAGGAATACCTGACGTGCTTTTTCATCGACACTGTAATCGCCAGGACCCTCTTCCTTTTCCTGTTTGACCAACCTTGGAATCAGGGTGTGAACCTTCGAATAAAGCTCGGCATTATCATCGGCCTGACCGGAAATAATCAGCGGCGTACGCGCCTCATCGATCAGGATCGAATCCACTTCGTCGACCACGGCAAATTGCAAACCGCGCTGCACCTTGTCGGTGATGCGAAACGCCATGTTATCGCGCAGATAATCAAAACCGTATTCGTTGTTGGTGCCGTAGGTGATGTCGGCGCCATAGGCGGCGCGCTTGGTGTCCTGATCCTGGCCGGAGAGAATCACGCCCACCGTCAAACCGAGGAATTCATACAACTTACCCATCCAGGCAGCGTCACGCTGGGCCAGGTAATCATTGACCGTGATCACATGAACGCCCTTGCCGGCCAAAGCATTAAGGTATACCGGCAGGGTGGCGACCAGGGTTTTACCCTCACCCGTGCGCATTTCGGCGATCTTGCCGTCGTGCAGCACCATGCCACCGATGAGCTGGACATTGAAATGGCGCATGCCGAGCACACGCTTGCCCGCCTCACGCACCACGGCAAAGGCCTCAGGCAACAGGGAGTCCAGACTCGCGCCCTTGGCGATGCGTTGGCGAAACTCTTCAGTCTTGGCTCGCAGATCGGCATCGCTCAGCGCTGCCAGCCCCAGCTCCAGGGCATTGATCTGTGCTACTACCTTGTCCATCTGCTTCAACAGGCGCTCGTTGCGGCTGCCAAAGACTTTCTTTAATAATCCGGTCACCATGGGAAAGAAAAAACGCCTTCTTTTACAAGAAAGCGTCGATCATAAAGCAATTGCGGCTATTCTTAAATAGTAACCATTCACCACAGAGGACACAGAGATTTTCAATCAATCAGTTAGCCGCCAGATCACTCCCCCACCTCTTAAATAGCACTACTCTGTGTACCCTGTGCCTCTGTGGTGAACAGAGACTTTAAGCTTAATTGGCGGCGACCGCCGCGGTTACCGTCGTAGCCTGGACATATTTCAGCGGATCGACCACTTGGCCGTTGCGCCAGACTTCGAAGTGGACGTGATGCCCCGTCGAACGGCCGGTCGAACCCATCAAGGCAATGGCCTGCCCTTTCTTTACGGTTTCACCCAGCCTCACCAAAGTCTTTGAATTATGAGCATATCGAGTGACATAACCATTGCCGTGGTTGATTTCGACCATGGTGCCATAGCCATAACGCTCGCCCGACCAGGTCACCACACCAGAGGCTACAGTCAGGATTTTGGTCCCTAGCTTACCGGCAATATCGACCCCCTCATGGCGCGCCGGACGCCCGGTAAAGGGGTCGGCACGAACACCAAAATAAGAACTCAACCAGCCGTGCTCCGCCGGAAACCCGGCCGGATAGACTTGCGATTGCAGATTACGGGTCATCAGCATCGACTCCAGCACCCCAAGCTGCTGCTCACGATCCGCCACCTGTTTTGACAACACATCCAGGGAGCCAAGAAAATCTTCGACTCCCGGCTGATCCAGCGTCGCACTTGGGTTTTCAGGCCCACCGACCGCTGGACGTTTGGTGAAGTCAAACTCGCCCTTATCCAAATTCGCCATTTCGGTGATCCGCTCACCCACGGCATCCAGGCGCACGACACGCGACTGTAAATCCGACAAGCGCAGAGTCAACGCATTGAGATTTTCCTGGGCATGGCGTTTAGCCTCGACGATATCCTGCTGCTGGGTTTTCAACTCCTCCCGCAACCAGCCCATCGTCCCACCCTGACCACCTGTGCCAGACCCGGCACCCAGCCAATATCCCAAATACATGGCAATTCCCGGCAGCGCCACCAATAATGCTGCGCACAAGGCTATACTGGCACCGCGATTCAAATGCAGCGCCGGACCCTTGGAGCCTTTTGGCAGTAGTATAATCGCCATGGTCATCTGCCTCTCTTGTTGAAATTGGCCATCTTCATGTCACGAAAACGCCCGTCACTAAAATCATGCTTGGCCAGCCCCTCACCAGAACTGGGCCGTCTGCTTGGCCGGGTTCAGGAGCTTGAGCGCCTGACTCGCCTTGTGCAATCCTTACTGCCAGAGTCACTGCGCGCCCATTGCCGGGTGATCAGTGTTCGTGGCGCCACCTTGGTCCTCCAAACGGATTCCCCTGTCTGGGCCACCAAACTTCGTTTGGCCGGACCCTCCCTGGAACGTGCTTTACAGTCGGCCAACGTGCGCCAGATTGAAATCAAGATCCAGCCGATCAGCGGCCCACGCCCTGTACCTCCCCGTCACCCCGCCTTGATGTCAAAAAGCACAGCCACGCTATTACTACAACTGGCTGGCACCATGAACGATCCAAAACTCAAAGAAGCCTTACATCGCCTCTCCCGTCATGGACGCAAATCATCCTGAATGCCCAAGGGATATAACAAAGGGCATAAAGGTTATCGACGTCCCCCTTGTTCCGCTTAACAATGAAATTGGGATTTTGTGAACTCGGTCTACTAGAAAAATTACTTATATTTCAAATAGATAAAAAATACCCCTTGTTTTTCAAGCGGGTATTCTTAATATTTAACTAAGTAATTTAACAGAATTGACTAAACAGCCGTAACCGGCTGCATAAAGGAGATAGGGGCTTCAGCTTCGTTTTCGAACGTGACCAGTTCCCAGGCAGCCTCATCAGCCATCAGTGTCCGCAACAGACGATTATTGAGGGCATGGCCAGATTTATAGCCGCTAAAGGCACCGATCAGGCTACGTCCCAACAGGTACAGGTCACCGATCGCATCCAGTACTTTGTGTTTGACGAATTCGTCGTCATAACGCAGACCTTCGCTATTAAGTACACGATAATCATCGACCACGACAGCATTATCCATGCTGCCGCCAAGCGCCAGATTGGCAGCCCGCAAGGCCTCGATATCACGCATGAAGCCAAAGGTACGGGCACGGCTGATTTCTTTCACAAAAGAAGTCGTGGAAAAATCGACTGTTGCCTCTTTGGAACGGTTTTGGAAGGCCGGGTGATTAAAGTCAATGGCGAACGAGACTTTAAAACCTTCAAAGGGGTCAAAGCGCGCCCATTTGTCGCCATCTTCGATGATCACGCTGCTTTTGATACGAATAAAGCGCTTTGGAGCTTCCTGTTCCTGCACCCCGGCCGACTGAATCAAAAAGACAAACGGACCGGCGCTGCCGTCCATAATCGGGACTTCGGCGGCACTCAACTCTATAAAGGCATTATCAATCCCCAGCCCGGCCAGCGCTGACAACAGGTGCTCTACAGTGGAAATCCTGACATCACCTTGAACCAAGGTGGTGGAAAGACGGGTATCACCGACATTTTCAGCCAACGCCGGAATCTCAACCGCAGGATTAAGATCTACCCGGCGAAAGATAATGCCGCTATCCACAGGCGCGGGACGAAGAGTCAGAAATACCTTCTCTCCGGTGTGCAAACCCACGCCTGTTGCACGAATCACATTTTTTAGGGTACGTTGTCTGATCATTCCCACTTGCTCTTTGTTTTCCAATCGTTACACAGACCGCACAAACGCCCCGAGTGTTTTACCCGCCGCCGAGTCTAATTAAAGCGGGCAAGTATATCACAAAATAACTCGCACCCAGGCGATGGCTGCCCTAAGAGACGGAGGAGTATCCACGCGAAGTGAGTTCCCCAGCAGTCCATCGCTTGCCGCCCACCGGCGGTCGCATCCCCGGCTTTCGCCGGGGCCCCTGCTCGACGCCTCGGACGCCACCATCGCCATGCTCGGCTTTAGAGATCGACCGCGTTAATCCGCCTGCCGCCGTAAAAAGGCCGGGATATCGAGATAATCCAGGCTCGTATCCAGCGCTGCGGCAGTGGCGACACGGCTGGCGACCACTTGATTACGCATCACGGTCGGGCGCTCAAATTGCTCGTACCGCACCGTTTCCGCAACCGGGGCCGGGACACGCTCTTCTTCCTTTTCCTTGTGGAAGACCAGCTTGACCGAGGCCGCCTTTTCGGCAGCCTGCTGCGCCGCTTTGCCTTGTTGCCCCAATCCGGTGGCGACCACCGTCACGCGTAATTCGTCGCTCATTTCCGGATCGATAACCGTACCAACCACAACTGTAGCGTTCTCGGAGGCAAATTCTTTAATTGCATTACCCACCTCTTCGAACTCACCGATCGACATATCCAGGCCGGCAGTGACGTTGACCAGGATGCCGCAAGCGCCGGAAAGGTCGATATCTTCCAGCAACGGACTGGCCACCGCACTTTCAGCCGCGCGACGGGCGCGATCTTCACCACTGGCGCGACCTGAACCCATCATCGCCATTCCCATTTCGGACATGACGGTGCGAACATCGGCGAAGTCAACGTTGATCAAGCCCGGACGGGTGATCAAATCCGCGATCCCCTGCACTGCGCCCAACAACACATCATTCGCGGCACCGAAGGCCTGCAACAACGAGGCGTTCTTGCCTAACACGTAGAGTAGTTTCTCATTTGGAATCGTAATCAGGGAGTCTACATATTGCGACAGTTCCTTGATCCCGGCATCGGCAATCGCATTACGCTTCTTGCCTTCGAAGGGAAACGGACGGGTGACCACGGCGACCGTCAGAATGCCCAGCTCCTTGGCGACTTGCGCCACAATTGGCGCGGCGCCAGTACCGGTACCGCCGCCCATACCAGCGGTGATAAACAACATATCGGCACCTTGAACCAGCTCGATGATGCGTTCACGATCCTCCAATGCGGCTTTGCGACCGATTTCCGGATTCGCCCCAGCGCCGAGCCCTTTGGTAATACCGCCACCCAGTTGCAACAGGGATTTGGCGCCGGATTTCTTCAGCGCTTGCGCGTCGGTGTTGGCGCAAATGAATTCCACGCCATCGATATTGGCGGCCACCATGTGGTCAACCGCGTTACCACCACCACCACCAACTCCGATCACTTTGATTACTGCATTTTGTGTGTAGGTGTCCATTAATTCAAACATGTTTACGACCTCCTGTGCCGACGACCCAAATAACTAAAAACATCCCTAAACCAAAAACTAAAAATTTCCCTTGAACCAGCCCCGCATCCGCCCCCACGCCCCTTTGGCGCTGCTGCCCATAAATGATTCTCCACCCCGTTCAAACCGTTGTTGCCTGCCGACAAACAGCAAACCGACGCCCGTGGCATGGATCGGGTTGCGCACCACATCCACCAAACCGGAGATGTGTTGCGGCACGCCCAACCGCACGGGCATATGAAAAATTTCTTCCGCCAGATCGATCACGCCTTCCATCTTGGAACTGCCGCCCGTCAGCACAATGCCGGCGGCAACGAGATCTTCAAACCCGCTACGCCGCAATTCGGCTTGCACCAGCGTCAACAGTTCTTCGTAGCGCGGCTCAACCACTTCGGCCAGGGTCTGGCGTGCCAGACGCCGCGAAGGACGATCGCCAACACCGGGGACTTCGATGGTTTCATCCGGACTGGCCAGTTGCGTCAGCGCACAGGCATACTTGATCTTGATATCTTCGGCGAATTGGGTTGGCGTGCGTAGCGCAACGGCGATATCGTTGGTGACCTGATCACCGGCAATCGGGATCACGGCAGTGTGACGAATCGCGCCATCGGTGAAGACGGCAATGTCAGTGGTACCGCCGCCGATATCGACCAGGCACACACCCAGCTCGCGCTCGTCTTCGGTGAGCACGGCATGACTGGAGGCAATCTGTTCCAGAATGATGTCTTCGACTTCCAACCCACAGCGTTGCACACACTTGATGATGTTCTGGGCGGCGCTGACGGCGCCGGTTACCATATGAACCTTGGCTTCGAGCCGTACGCCGGACATGCCGACGGGCTCGCGGATGCCTTCCTGTTTGTCGATGATAAATTCTTGCGGGATGACGTGAATGATGCGTTGATCGGCGGGGATTGCGACGGCCTTGGCGGCATCAATCACGCGCTCGACATCGGCGGCAGCGACTTCGGTGTCACGGATGGCGACGATACCATGGGAATTGAGACTGCGAATGTGACTACCGGCGATACCGGCGTATACCGAATGGATCTCGCAACCAGCCATCAACTCGGCTTCTTCGACGGCACGCTGGATCGACTGCACGGTGGATTCAATATTGACGACCACTCCCTTTTTGAGACCGCGCGAGGGATGCGAACCCAAGCCGATGATCTCCATTTCGCCGCTCGCCGTAATCTCGGCAACGATGGCGACGACCTTGGAGGTACCGATGTCCAGTCCTACGATCAAATTCTTGTCCGACTTTCGTGACATCTTAAAACATTCTCCAGTTTTTCATTCTTTACATTAATCTCACGCTTGTGGCAAGTGTCGCCATTTCACAGCGAATCCATTTGTGTAACGCATATCGATTTGCTGCACGTTATCTGCGCGCGCCGCGAGTTCCGGATAGAAGCGAACCAGGCGTTGCAAACGCATCTCGGCATCGGCACGGCCGACTACGATACGAATCCCGTTGTTAAGTTCCAGCTCCCAGGCGCGGCGCGGCGTCAGTGTCATGCGCTTTACCGCAACACCCAAATTCTGCAATGGTGCTTCAACGCCTTTAAACAGCATTGCCATTTGCGCAATCGTGGTTTCAGGCCCCGTCAACTCGGGTAAACCTTCAGGATAGCTGGCAGGATCAGGCAAAAAACGTTCACCACGGACATTAACCAAGCCACCCTCCGACCAGCGCGCCAATGGTTGCTGTTCGATCACGGTCACTTGCAGTGCATCAGGCCAGACACGGCGCACGGTGACATGATCAACCCACGGTAACGTCGCCACTGCCCCGGTAATCGACGCAACATCAACATTAAAGAATCCACCCTGGGCCAGCGGTTGCACCACCTGATACACCTCCTGCGCCGAAATTTTCTTGAGCGGCGCCTCAAGTATGACTTGGCGCATCGGCAGAATTTCAGGATTGGTCAGCAACTGCCAGCCACCGATCACCGCGACTAGCGCTCCCGTCGCCAATACGCCGCGCACCAGCCATGTCAGACCGGTAGTTACAATAGGACGGGCGTCAGCACGGGGGCGACTGCTCGCCTGAGGCCGTCCTTGATCGCGGCGTCGAAATAATTTCACAGACTCGTCTCCAGGATCCGCCACACCAGATCTTCAAAACTGATGCCTGCCGTGCGCGCTGCCATCGGCACCAGACTGTGATCCGTCATGCCGGGCACGGTGTTGATCTCCAGAAAATAGGGTTTACCGTCTGGCGTGATAATCAAATCGACGCGCGCCCAACCGCGACAGCCCGCCACATCGAAGGCACGCAAGACGATCTCGTGCAGCGCCTGTTCTTCGGTCGGAGGCAGACCGGGACAGGTATAGCGCGTATCGTTGCGAATATATTTGGCCTCGTAATCGTAGAATTCGCAGGGCGTTTCGATGCGAATCGAGGGTAATACCTGGCGGTCGAGAATCGGGAATTGCACTTCCTTGCCGGCGATGAATTCTTCCACCAGCACCAGATCATCATATTGGCGCGCCGCTTCGTACGCCGTCCGCAATTCAGCAGCCGTCTTCGCCTTGGCGACACCAATACTGGAACCCTCGCGCGCCGGTTTGACAAACAAGGGCAAACCGAGCTGCTCGATCACTGCGTCAAAATCGCTTTCTTCATTGAGCATGGTATAGCGCGCACCGGGAATCCCTGCCGCCTGCCACAACAACTTGGTGCGCCACTTGTCCATCGTGACCGCCGAGGCCATCACGCCACTGCCGGTATAGGGGATGCCTAGCATCTCCAGCACCGCCTGCATCACGCCATCCTCGCCGCCACGACCATGCAGCACAATGAAGGCGCGATCGAAATGACCGCGTTGCAATTGCTCAACGACATCATTGCCGACATCGACACCCACAGCATCGACGCCCTTCGCCAGCAGCGCAGCCAATACCGCCGTGCCGCTCTTGAGGGAGACAGGACGTTCGGCAGCCAAACCACCATACAAGACGGCGACCCGGCCAAAGTCCTTTGCATTTTTGATTTTGCTTGACTGCAATGCGTTCATCGCGTTATTTCGCCTCCCCGACGATATGAACTTCCTTCACCAGACGAATCCCATGACGCTGCTCGATCTCGGCGGCGACCTTTTCGATCAGCGCTTCGATGTCGGCCGCCGTGGCGGTGCCGGTATTGATAATGAAATTGGCGTGCTTTTCCGAGACAATGGCGCCGCCGATCCGGGTACCCTTGAGTCCGCTGATCTCGATCAAACGCGCGGCATGATCACCCGGCGGATTACGGAACACGGAACCACAGCTGGGTAAGCCGATCGGTTGCGTGGCCGAACGTTTTTCCAGCAATGATTTGATGTGAGCGGTGCTGGCCTCAGTATCCCCCGGCTGGAGACGTAAATGTGCGGCCACAAACCATTCACCGGCGGGTCCACGCACATGGCGATAACTGATGTCGTATTCAGCGGGGGCGCGCTGATGCCGTGCGCCACTACGATCAATAGTCTCAAGCGCCACCACATGCGGCCAGGTCTCGCCACCAAAGGCACCGGCATTCATCGCCAGCGCGCCGCCCATGGTGCCGGGAATTCCGGCCAAAAATTCAACACCGACCAACCCCTGACGTGCGCAAAAACGCGCCACCTTGGCACAGGCAATACCGGCCTCGACGCGCACCAGTCCGGGTTCCAGCAATGAGATCTCATTTAATAAGCCACTGGTCATGATCACTGTGCCGCGTATGCCACCATCGCGCACCAGCAAATTGCTGCCCAATCCGACAAACATCACCGGCTCAGAAGCGGGCGTTTGCTGCAAAAATTCGCACAAATCGGCGAGATCAGCCGGCTCATAATAACGATCGGCCGGACCGCCAGTACGCCAGCTGGTGTGCCGCGCCATCGGCTCGTGATATTTGATTACGCCGCGAAGCACATTCTTCTGCGCCGCCATCATGCGCTGCCTCCCGCCAGATTCGCTGCCAGTTTGGCAGCGGCGGCGCCGATGTTGCCTGCGCCCAAAGTCAGCACGATATCGCCATCCTTGATCACACCGAGCAAGGTGGCCGCCATTTCATCCGGCGATTCGACAAACACGGGATCGACCTGGCCACGCGCGCGAATTGCGCGTGACAAACTGCGCGAATCGGCGCCGGGAATCGGTGCTTCGCCGGCCGGATACACTTCCAGCAGTAGCAGTACATCGATTTCAGACAGCACGACGGTAAAATCTTCGAACAAATCACGGGTGCGGCTATAACGATGCGGCTGGAAGGCGACAACGATGCGCCGTCCCGGCCAACCGGCACGAATTGCAGCCACCGTTGCCGCCACTTCGCGCGGATGATGACCGTAGTCGTCGACCAGCATCACCTTGCCTTTGGCAGTTTGAATCTCGCCATTGATCTGGAAACGACGGCCGATCCCCTGGAAATTGGCCAAGGCGCGCACGATAATATCGTCGCTGATACCCAGTTCGTGTGCCACGGCGATCACCGCCAAGCTGTTGAGCACGTTGTGACGGCCGGGCAAATTCAAGGTCACCGCCATCGGATCTTTGCGATCGGCACGAATTACATTGAACGTCGTCGCCGACTTGTCGTGACGGACGTCCACCGCCCGCAAATCCGCATCTTCTGCAAAACCGTAGGTAATCATCGGCCGGCCGCAGAGATCGAGAATCTCGCGCACACCCGGATCATCGATGCACAACACCGCCAGCCCATAAAACGGCAAGTGATGCAGGAAATCGATGAAGGTCTGGCGCAGGCGACCATAATCACCGCCATAGGTGCTCATATGATCGACGTCAATGTTGGTGACGATGGAGATCATTGGCTGCAGATATAAAAATGAAGCATCGCTCTCATCTGCTTCGGCGACCAGATATTCACCGCCACCGAGACGGGCGTTGGCGCCGATGCTGTTGAGACGACCACCGATGACAAACGTCGGATCAAGCCCGGCCTCTGCCAGCACGCTGGCAACCAGACTGGTCGTCGTTGTTTTGCCGTGCGTCCCCGCCACGGCGATGCCATAACGGAAGCGCATCAATTCGGCCAGCATCTCGGCACGCGGCACAACGGGGATTCGATGCTCATGCGCGGCGACAACTTCAGGGTTATCTTCTGTCACGGCCGAGGATGTCACCAGCGCATCGCAACCGGCAATGTGCTTAGCTTCATGGCCGATGGCCACTTCAATACCCATTTTTTGCAAGCGCTGCGTGGTCGCGCTTTGACCAAGATCGGTGCCTGAAACGCGGTAGCCAAGGTTATGCAACACCTCGGCAATCCCCGACATACCGGCACCGCCGATGCCGACAAAGTGGATATGCTTAATCCGACGCATTCCCTTATTAAGCACGCGCCACCTCCAAACAAATATCCGCTACCCGTGTCGCTGCACTGGGCATTGCCTTGCGGCGCGCATTTTGCGCCATTGCCAACAACCGTTCACGGCCTGTTTGGCAATCGCGTGCAAATTCTTCCAACAAAGCCTGTAACCCTGCTGCACTCAAATCACGCTGCTGGACGAGTATTGCGGCGCCCGCATTGGCGAGATACGCTGCGTTCGCCGTTTGATGATCATCGACGGCGAACGGAAATGGCACTAATACTGCCGCCACACCCGCCGCCGCCAGTTCAGATACTGTAAGCGCGCCGCTACGACACAACACCAGATCTGTCCAGCCATACGCCGCAGCCATATCATCGATAAACGGCTCAACGCGACCTTCGACATTCAGAGTTTGATACTGCGCGCACGTGGCATCGATATTGCGCTTGCCTGCCTGATGCCAAATCTCCGGCCGTAATTCTGGCGCCATTTTCGCAACGGCTTGTGGCACAACTTCATTCAATCCCTGCGCGCCGAGACTACCACCGACGATCAACAATCGCAGACGGGCAGGACGTTGCGCCAAACGCACTGCGGGCTCAGGCAATGCAGCAATCACAGCACGCACCGGATTACCAATCTCGATCACATTTTCCCTTGCAGAAAACGTCCCGGGGAATGCCTCAAGCACCTTGGTGGCCAGCTTCGCCAATAACTTGTTGGTCAACCCGGCAATCGCATTCTGTTCATGAATCAATAAGGGTTTGCGCAGCAACCAGCTCATCACGCCACCCGGTCCCGCCACAAAGCCGCCCATACCCAAGATCACTGCCGGACGGCGGCGCATAATCACGGCCAGCGATTGTATCAATGCCGTCGCCAAACGAAACGGCGCCAGCAGCCAGCCGCCGATTCCCTTGCCGCGCAGACCGCTGATTGAGATGCACTCCATCTCGACACCGGCCTTTGCCACCAATTCCGCTTCCATCCCACCGCGCGAACCGAGCCACACGACATCGACACCACGGGCACGCAACTCGTCAGCCACTGCCAACCCTGGAAACACATGGCCACCCGTACCACCTGCCATGATTAAGACACAGGCCGTCATCGCAGCATCTCCCGCGCCGACTGCCGCCCCATCTGCCGCGTTTCACGATCGGCGCGCAACAACAATGCCACTGCTGCGCAGCTGACAATCACACTACTGCCACCATAACTCATCAGCGGCAATGTCAAACCCTTGGTTGGTAATACACCCATGTTGACGCCAATATTCACAAACGCCTGCAAACCCATCCACAAGGCTACGCCATACACGACGTAGGCAATAAAATACGCCCCAACCTGCTCCGCCCGCCGCGCAATGGCAAAAGCACGAAATACCAGCATCACAAACAGACCGATCACCAATACCGAACCGATGAATCCAAGCTCTTCTGCCAATACCGAGAACACGAAATCGGTGTGCGCCTCGGGCAGGTAGAATAATTTCTGTACCCCGGCACCGAGACCAACACCAAACCACTCACCGCGACCGATAGCGATCAATGCCTGTGTCAATTGAAAACCGCTGGCGAAGGGATCGGCCCAAGGATCAAGAAAAGTGGTCAGCCGCTGCACACGATACGGCGATGAAAAAGCCAATACCGCCAGAATCATCGCCACCAGCGACGCCAACACACCGTATTGCCAGAGCCGGACACCCGCGAGAAAAATCATGCTCAGCGCCGTCAGCATAATGACCGTCGTCGCGCCGAAGTCCGGCTCCAACAACAACAAGACACTGATAACGCCAAGCAAGGCCAGCGGCTTCACAAAACCTTTTACCGAGGCACGCAGCTCATCCCCACGCCGCACCAGATATCCCGCCAGATAAATAATCACAAACAACTTCACCAGCTCTGACACTTGCAGCTTAAAAAGAATCAGATTCAGCCAGCGCTTAGCGCCGTTAACTTCCCGTCCCAGAACAGGTAGCAAGACCAACGCTAACATCACGATACCCGCAATCAAGAGCGCGGGGGCGATCCGTTCCCAGAAGGCAAATGGCATGCGGCCGATTATCAGCATCACGCCAACACCCATTCCAATAAACGCCAGTTGTCTGATGGTGTAATGCCAGGGATCCCCAAACTGGCGCTCCGATAAATGCAATGATGCAGAACTCACCATCACCAACCCCAAGGCCAGCAACAAAACAATAGTGCCCACCAGCCACGGATCGAATCCAAGACGCGAGGTTTCCGTTCTGGAACCCCAGTTCATCGCCGCCAGCTTTTGGGTAATGCTCATCACAGTCACATCAACGTCCTCAGTACGGCCGCTGCAAACTGTTCGCCACGATCTTCATAACCACTAAACATGTCAAAGCTGGCGCAGGCTGGCGATAACAACACGGCATCGCCCGGCTGCGCCAGGGTTCGCGCTTTGGCCACTACTTCGCCCAGATTCGCTGCGAAAAACACCGGCACTACATCACCTAGCGCCGCTTTCAACTGCGGCGCATCTTTACCTATCAAAATAACGGCCCGACATTTATCTGCCGCCACGGGTTGCAGGGGGCGGAAATCCTGGCCTTTACCTAAACCACCGGCCACCAACACCACTTTGCCCGGCATGCCGTTAATCGCCGCGACAGCTGCACCGACATTGGTGGCTTTTGAATCGTTGTACCAGGTAACACCCTCCTGCTCGGCTACCCACTGGCAACGATGCGGCAACCCTTTAAAAACACGCAGTGTTTCAATCATCGCCGCACACGGCAGACCAATCGCCGCGCCCAAGGCCAATGCAGCCAACGCATTTGCCACGTTATGCATCCCGGCGATACGCAATTCTTTCTGCGGCATCAATAGCTCATTGCCCTGCGCCAGCCACGACTCCCCCTGATATTGGCGCAACCCAAAATCGCTGCCCAACTCAGGCTCTTTCAAACCAAAACGCAAACAGTTCCGCCCCGGGAGTTGCCATTGATTTACCACAGGGTCATCTAGATTAATAATGACTACGCCACCGCCCTGAAAGATGCGATATTTGGCAGCGATATATTCATCCATATCTTGATAACGATCCAGATGATCCTGGCTGATATTCAAGACCGTTGCTGCAACAGCATTCAAGCTATGGGTGGTTTCAAGCTGGAAGCTTGATAGCTCCAGCACATATAAATCAGGTTCATGATCCTGCAACAAATCCAAAGCCGGAGTACCAAGATTGCCGCCAGCGCGGACATTACGCCCCGCCTGACGCGCCATTTCATATACAAGTGTTGTGACCGTGCTCTTCCCATTCGATCCGGTAATCGCCACCACAGGGGCAGTGGCCGTCTGAGCAAATAATTCGATATCACCCACCACCGGCACACCGCGCGCGACGGCCTCGGCAATCGCCGGCTGATTAAGCGGGACACCGGGGCTGATCACCAATAACTCCGCCTTTGCCAAAACGGCCGGCTCGAAGCTACCGAGAATCACTGGGATATGCGGCAATTCAGTTTTCAGGACTTCCAAACCAGGGGGTTCCTTGCGGCTATCGACCACCGTGATATCGTAACCCTGCGCGGTTAAATAACGCGCACAAGACAGGCCTGTTTTTCCCAGGCCGATGATCACAGTTTTCACCGCCTCACTCGCCATGACTCGCGTCTCGCTCAATGCCGTCAGTCCCATAGCCTCTCCCCATCAACGGATCTTCAATGATGCCAATCCAATCAATACCAAAATGACCGTAATAATCCAGAACCGAACAATAACTCGCGGCTCCGGCCAGCCTTTTAATTCGAAGTGATGATGTATGGGCGCCATACGAAAGATGCGCTTGCCGGTTAATTTGAATGACACAACCTGCATGATCACGGAGACTGTCTCCATCACAAACACGCCACCCATTACAAACAAGATCAATTCCTGACGCACAGTCACTGCAATGATGCCCAGCGCCCCGCCTAAAGCAAGCGCACCAACATCACCCATGAACACCTGGGCAGGATAGGTATTGAACCAAAGGAAACCAAGCCCCGCGCCGACGATGGCCGAGCAAAAAATGGCTACCTCGCCAACACCGTTGATATGAGGAATTCCAAGATATTCAGCAAATTTAATGTGACCGGTAACATAGGCAAAAATCCCCAGCGCACCCGCCACCATTACCGTAGGCAAAATCGCCAAACCGTCCAGACCATCGGTAAGATTCACCGCATTGCTGGTCCCGACAACCACAAAATAAACCAGCAGTATGTACATCAACCCAAGATCAATCGCCGTGTTCTTCATGAAGGGGATGAGCAACTGTGTTTCGGCGGGTGTTTGTGCCGTAGTATAGAGAAATACCGCCGCCGCCAACCCGATCACAGATTGCCACAAATATTTATATTTCGCCGCCAACCCGCGCGAATCTTTCAGCACCAGCTTTTTGTAATCGTCATAAAAACCGATCACACCGTAGAGCAGTGTGACGATTAACACCACCCACAGATATCGATTGGCAAGATTTCCCCACAACAATGTGCTGATCGCGATGGATACCAATATCAATGCCCCCCCCATCGTCGGCGTGCCCGCCTTGCTAAAATGGCTCTGTGGACCCAGCTCCCGAATTTGCTGTCCCACTTTATATTGACTCAGCTTGCGGATCATTGCCGGCCCAATCATGAAACAGATGGCAAGCGCCGTCAGCACCCCGAGTATCGCCCGCAGGGTAAGGTACTGAAACACCATGAACCCTTTGTAGTACTGCGCCAGCCAATCCGTTAGATAAAGTAACACCCTAAACTCCTCCTACTGCTCGCGCCGGAGACGCACCGGAACTACCACCGCCTTGCGCCGAAACCGTCCCCGTCACCAATGCCGCCACAACATTTTCCATTCGCGCACTGCGCGAGCCTTTGACCAACACTGCAACCTCACTACCCGCCTGCGCCAAATCTTTCACCAATGCCTCAATCAACGCCGCCTGAGTCTCAAACCAGAATCCATCGCCCGCAAAGGCGCGAACCGCTTCCTTACTGTAAGAGCCTGTGCCATAAAAACGCGTCACGCCACGCTGACGCGCATGCTCCCCCACCAGATGATGCAACTGCAGTGATTCAGACCCCAATTCACCCATATCCCCGAGCACGAATATTGTTTGTTTAGCCAACTGCACCAAAACATCAATCGCCGCCGCCGCCGAACTGGGGTTCGCGTTGTAGGTATCATCAATCACCATTTGCTGCCAACGGCTCAATTGCGGCTGAAGCCGTCCTTTGACTGGCTGCATACTTTCTAAACCCACCTTGACCTGCGCCAGAGTTGCGCCCGCTGCCAATGCAGACGCCGTTGCTGCAAGCGCGTTCAAAACGTTATGGTGTCCCGCCAAGTGCAAGGCAACTTCAACTTCACCCTGGGGGGTCTTGATCACAAAACGATTCTGGATACGACCGTTTTCAATCAACCATCCCTTCTCTACGGCCACACTCACATCAGCCTGCCGCGCGCCGAAAGTGACAATTCGATGTCCTTTTACCAGTCCCCGCCAATAGTTGGCGAAATCATCATCCGCATTGATGACTGCCACGCCATTTTGTGCCAACCCTTGCCAGATTTCGCCCTTGCCGCGCGCGATATTCTCAAGACCACCAAACTCACCAATGTGCGCAGTCCCCACGTTATTCACTAGCGCGATATCAGGGCGCACCAAACTAGTCAAATAGGCAATCTCACCGAGATGATTGGCACCCATTTCGATCACGGCGCTACGATGCACACCCGGATTTAATCGGAATAAAGTCAGAGGCACCCCGATGTCATTATTCAAATTGCCTTGTGTTGCCAGAACAAAACCCGTCTGCGACAGAATTGACGCAATCATTTCTTTAACTGTTGTCTTGCCATTACTTCCGGTCAAGCCAACAACCATCCCTTTAAAGCCGGCGCGCCAGCCTGCTGCCAGGCGACCCAACCCCAGTCGCGTGTCATCTACCACCAGCTGCGGCAATGACACGCCGGCAACGTGCCGCGAGACCAACGCCGCAACCGCGCCCTTCTCCTGCACCTGCACCAGAAAATCGTGACCATCGAACCGGTCACCGGTCAGCGCCACGAACAGCTCGCCTGCCTTCACACTGCGGCTATCCGTGGAAACACCCGTAATATTCACATCCACCCTCGGTGGCGCCAGATCCAACAACCGCGCTGCTTGCGCCAGGGTCATCATCACTTCACTCATGCGGCCATCCCCAGCAAAGCCTGTACCTGAGCACGATCGCTAAACGGATGTCGCACGTCACCTATTTGTTGATAATCTTCATGCCCCTTGCCTGCAATCAGCACCACGTCATCGATACCCGCCTGCCGCACAGCGTGTGCGATTGCAGATGCGCGATCCGCAATCACGGTCACCGTCTTTGAATGTTTCATACCACTGCGAATCTCATCGATGATCATTTGCGGATCTTCGCGACGCGGATTATCGTTAGTAATCACTACTTGATCTGCATATTGCTCCGCCACCTCGCCCATCAGCGGCCGCTTGCCACGATCACGATTACCTCCGCACCCAAACACACACCACAACTTGCCCGCGCAATGCTCACGCAAAGTGGTCAGCACTTGATACAAAGCATCAGGTGAGTGGGCATAATCCACCACCACCAAAGGCTGCCCCTCTTTACCAAAGTGCTCCATGCGCCCCGGCACTGTATTTAACCGCTGTAAACGCTGCACCGCTGTCTCGAACTTGATACCACTCGCCAGCAAGGCACCCAACACGGCCAGCAAATTACTGGCATTGAACCGCCCCAGCAATGGACTTTTGATCATGCCTTGACCCCAGGGCGTATCCACCGCCAACACCAACCCCTGACGATCAAGACGTATCAACTGTCCTTGAATGCGATCACCACGCAGCACGCCGGGCTCTTCCATGCCATAAGTCACTACACCTACAGACTCCGGAATTTCATCCACTAAACTGTGACCAAATGCATCATCGGTATTGATCACTGCCCAACGCAGTCCGGGCAAGGAAAACAAACGACTCTTGGCACGGCCATAAGCCGCCATGTCACCGTGATAATCCAGGTGATCGCGACTGAGATTGGTAAAAACAGCGACATTAAAATTGACACCCGCCACACGTCCTTGATCCAGACCATGGGATGACACTTCCATCACTACCCGTGTCGCCCCCTGATCACGCAGCTGACGCAATAAACGATGCAGACTCACCGCATCCGGCGTCGTGTGACTTGCCACATCCAGCGCGCCATAAAAACCATTGCCAATCGTGCCGATGACACCGCAGGGCGCATCATCGTGATAAGCCTGCGCCAGAAATTGAGTGCATGAAGTCTTGCCATTGGTGCCGGTGACCCCCACCATAAACAACTCACGCGAAGGTTCGTCAAAGAAACGCTCGGCGATTATTCCTACCTTGTGTGCCAAACCCGCCACTGCTATACAGGGCACTTTGCAGCCCGCATTTACAGCGCCGCTGTCCGCATCATAAAGCACCGCAACGGCGCCGTTTTCGATCGCCGAATCAATAAACTCATGGCCACGCGCCTGCACACCGGCCAGCGCCAAAAACACATCGCCGCGTTGCACCTGACGGCTATCCAGGGCCAACCCCGTCACCGTCACTACGGGCACAGATGCAGCAATCAAACCTCGTAACAAATCGGAAAGCAGTTTTGGCTGTACCATCAATGCACGCCTCCCACTGCCGCCGTCTTGATCAATCCGCTGCCAAATGCCGGCGCGGACTCAGTAGCCGCCTGCCGCAATTCCGGTGCTGGCAAATTGTCTGGCGGAATATCCAACAGCCGCAGTGCACCCGTCATCACCCGCGCAAACACGGGTGCCGCAACCGTTCCGCCATGATATTCACCGCGCTGTGGATCATGTATCACGATCGCCATCACCAGCCGCGGACGTGATGCTGGCGCCATACCTACAAACAGGGAACTGTAACGATCATCGGCATAACCGTTATTATCCATCCTGTGCACAGTTCCGGTCTTACCCGCAATTCGATAGCCATCGACGCGCGCCGCCCGGGCTGTACCCGCATCGGCAACAACACTTTCCAGCATGCTCCGCACTTGAACTGCCACCTTTGCGTCCATCACCTGCACACCCTCAGACGTCCTCTCAAGCTTTTCAAATGAAACCGGCTTGAGCATGCCATCATTAGCCAACACCGAGTACGCGCGCGCCAATTGCAGCGCCGTTACTGAAAGACCATAGCCGTAAGAAAAACTTGCTTGCTGCACATCATGCCAATGACTGTAGTCGCCGACCTTGCCTTCTACCTCACCCGGAAACTGACTGCTGCTCCTCATGCCGAATCCGACACGCGAAAATCCTTTCCACAACTGCTCGGGGCGCATCGTCAACGCAATTTTACTGGCGCCGATATTGCTGGATTTTTGCAGAATAGTCGTAACATCAATCGTGCCGTAATTGACCGCATCGCGAATGGTATAACGGCCCAACTGAAGATACCCCGGCCCTGTATTGATCAACGTATTAGCCTTGATCTTGCCCGCCTCCAGCGCCGCCGCAACGGTAAATGGCTTGACCGTCGAACCCGGCTCAAATACATCTGTCACCGCACGATTCCGGTAGTAATCACTTTTCAAGGTGTCGCGATTATTTGGATTAAAGGTAGGCTGATTGACCATCGCCAGCACTTCACCCGAGCTGGCATCCAACAACACAGCCGATGCCGAGCGCGCATCATTTGCCTGCACCGCCGCCTTTAACTCACGATAAACAAGATATTGCACCCGACGGTCGATACTGAGCGTGACATCATGCCCGGGTTGTGGATCGGCAATATGCTCGACATCCTCCACCACTTCACCGAGACGGTCTTTTAACACGCGCTTGGCGCCATTGACGCCGCGCAACTGCGAATCAAGGGCCAATTCCATACCTTCCTGGCCACCATCATCGACATCGGTAAAACCAACAACATGCCCTGTCACTTCACTGGTGGGGTAATAGCGGCGATACTCACGTTGCAAATGCACGCCTGGCACTTCCAGCGCTGCAACCTTGTCTGCCAATTCAGGCGCCACATGGCGCCGCAAATAGACAAATTCACGGCTGCCGCGCGCCTTAATCCGGCGACGCAACTCATCCTTCTTTATCTCTAATAAACCCGACAACGCCGCTTCTGACTTTGGCTTGACCTGACCCAGATAGGCCTTAGGGTTTACCCAGATTGAATCCACTGGCGTACTGATTGCCAACGGCTCACCGTTGCGGTCAAAAATAATTCCCCGTGTTGCCGCCAATTCAATCACCCGCAAATGGCGCGCATCGCCCTGATTCAGCAAAAACTCTTTATTCATCCATTGCAAATACAGAGCACGCCACACCAACCCCGCCGCCGCCAATAACACCAGGCCCAGCAGAAACCAACGCCGCAATTGAAATAATTTTGGCTCAAACTTGTTCATCGCCTGACAATCACCACCTGTTTCTGCGTTGGCAACGTCAATCCAAGGCGACTCCGGGCAATGCCCTCAATCCGCCCATGCGCAGTCAAGGTGCTCTGCTCCAGTTGCAATTGTCCCCACTCAACATCAAGACCATCCTTCTCTGCCTGCAACGCCTGCAACTCAGAAAACAGGGTCCGACTCTTGAATTTGGCGTACACCACCGTCAGCGCCGACAACAACACAGCCACGCCCATCACAACCAACAACGGCCACAGCCAGGGCGATTGAGACTGGCGCGCCGTTGCCCGCAGCGCTGCCATTAAACTTTCTCCGCAATACGCAGCACGGCACTGCGCGCACGGGGATTAGCATCAACCTCTGCCTCTCCTGCCCGCACTGCTTTACCCACTAACCGCAAACGTGGATTTAATTGATCTGCCGTCACCGGAAAATCTTCCGGAAAATCGTCGCCACGCGCCTCATCACGCATGTAATTTTTGACAATGCGATCTTCCAAGGAATGAAAACTGATCACCGCTAACCGACCACCCACACGCAACACGTCGACAACCTGACCAAGACAAGCTTGTAAATCTTCCAATTCCTGATTGATGTAGATACGGATCGCCTGAAAACTACGCGTCGCCGGATGCTTGTCCCGCTCCCGCGTCGGAATGGCCGCCGAGATTACCGCCGCCAGGCGACCCGTGGTATCGATCGGTGCTTCCTGGCGCGCCTGGAGAATGGTGCGGGCGATACGCTTTGCAAATTTCTCTTCACCCAACTCACGCAATACACGCGCAATCTCACCTTCACCCGCTACTGCCAGCCACGCAGCCGCGCTTTGCCCACGCGAGGTATTCATTCGCATATCGAGCGGCCCATCGCGCATAAAACTAAATCCACGCGCCGCATCATCCAGTTGCGGCGAAGAAACGCCCAGATCAAGCAGGATGCCATCGATTTGCCCTTCCAACTCAGACTCATGAACCACTTCACGCAAATCGGAAAAGCTGCCATGATAAATTGTAAATCGCTTGTCATCGGCGAATTGGATGCGTGCCGCCGCTACTGCTTGCGGATCTTTATCAATCGCGATCAAGCGTCCGCCGGCACCCAGCTTTTGCAAAATGGCCGCAGCGTGGCCGCCACGACCAAAGGTCGCGTCAACGTAGTTGCCTCCCGCCTTGAGCTGTAACGCCTCCACCACTTCCTCCAGCATGACTGGGCGGTGCTCGAATTCAGCGCCCCCCTGCTTCAAAACGACAACGATTCCAGTTCAGCGGACAGATCCCCGGCGGCACTCGCTTCTTCCGCCAACCAGGATTCACGCCGTTCATTCCACGTCTGCTCGTTCCACAACTCAAATTTGGCACCTTGCCCGACTAACACGACTCGCTTATCCAAATTTGCATATTCACGCAGCAACGCCGGCAACAAAATCCGGCCATGACTATCCAACTCCAATTCCGAAGCATGGCCCAGCAACAAACGCTGCAAACGCCGCGCGCGCGGTTGCAATGTTGGCAAGCGCACGAGCTTGCGCTCGAACTGTTCCCACTCGGGTTCTGGAAATAACAACAGACAACGATCGAGATCGACCGTCAACACCAAACGACCGGCGCAACACTCCTGCAAACGATCCCGGTACTTCGCCGGAACCGCCATCCGCCCCTTGGCATCCACAATGATGGCGCTTACCCCACGGAACAAGTACGGTCTCCCAATTTATCCCCGTCTATCCCACTATCGACCACTTTCACCCACTTCTTAACACTATAGGAATTCATCTGCCCACCTGTCAAGAATTTTTACCCCCTGAAAGGGAAAATCTTTCTTTAATGACAGTGACTTAGCGAATTCACGCATAGCTGAAAGGTAATTTATTTTGCGTTGAAAAAAACGGAGAACGGAAGCAAATCAGGCGCTTGGGAAGGACTGCTAAACCACCATGTTAAAAAATTGACGCCTTTTGAGCGCTGGCGTCATGAGATAAAAACAATAATTCACCCCAGAGACACCGAAAACACAGAGATTTTGTGGCGCGGACTTAATCGATTTCACTGAATACAGAGACCTGCGCCCACCTGAAATCACTCTGTGCGCTCTGTGTCTCTGTGATAAAGCAGTATTAAATTTGGAGTTGGCCTGTAAGCCGGGTTCTGTCGAGAACAGCCATTCATCTGGGACACGCGTCACCGCGAACCTCAAGCGACCTACCCGGAAACAGCGCGGGCCACGCCTATGTTTCCCTATTTGGTCTTGCTCCGAGTGGGGTTTTCCGTGCCGCCGAGTGTTACCACCGGCGCGGTGCGCTCTTACCGCACCTTTTCACCCTTACCGGCCCCTTGCGAGACAGGCGGTATATTTTCTGTGGCACTTTCCGTAGGCTCACACCTCCCAGGCGTTACCTGGCACTCTGCCCTATGGAGCCCGGACTTTCCTCCATGCCGTTAGGCACAGCGACTGTTCGGCCAACTCCAACGCCTATGATACGCGCTATTGGCCATAAATCGTAGGGGCGATTCATGAATCTGGCCCAAGGGACTTGCCCGCTTATCATTTCGGTAGGGTGCGCCATGCGCACGCGATTTTTGCAGCCCGCGTGCGCGCAGCGCACCCTACCCGACTGAATGCGTGTTGAAACCGACAAGTAAACCCCACTACCAAAACAACCAATGGCAACAGTGCTACGCTAGCCTGAAGTCCGATTGTCGCCATTGTACTATTCGTGAGCAATGTCTCTCACCGAAGAGTAAGAATCGGCGGATTTCGAGGGGTGAGCATGAAGAGGTACTTGCTGCGCACCTTGAGTACATGGTAAAGCATCCGGGCATCATGCGGCAGAGATCAGCATCAGGGGAACACCCCTTCGGCACACTCAAACGCCGAGCAGGCTGGGACCATTTTCTGTTACGTGGTTTGAACAAAGTGAGGGGTGAGTGGAGTCTTATGGCTTGGGCTTATAACTTTACCCGAGTGATGAATCTGATAG